>JALYOB010000105.1 GCA_030857085.1 Acidobacteriota bacterium
GCCTTCTTTTGCTCATGGACCTTCATCGTGTACGACGTAGCGGAGTCACGATGTGAGACGGACGTTCGGCAACGTCTCGAGAAGCTCGACGCCGACCGGGGGATGACGTGACCGGCGGCCGGCCGCCGCAGCTACAGCTTCCCGTTCCGCGCCCACTTCACTGCAGGGGCGTACCCATTCGTCCCGCGGCGTGTAGAGCAACGCGATTGATGCTGAGGTGGAGCGCGATTTCTTCGTGCTCCTCGAGGGCGGAACTGCCGCGCGCGAAGATGGGACCGCACGTGTGGCCGAATTCGTCCGTCTCTTCGTAGATCGACAGCACGCGCCCGGAAAGGCGGGGCTCGATGTTGTCGAGCACCCAATCGTTGTTGCCGAGGATCACGTAACCCACGTCGCGGTTCTGAAGCCGGGTTGACGCGATCATTGTGATCACCGCTCCTTTGGACGCGCCGACGATGGTGATCTGGGACGGCGGCACGCCATCGTCGAGGAGGCGCCGCACCTGCGCCACGAGCTCGTCGGCGGACTTCGACCGATCGGCGTCTTTCTCCCGCTGCGTGCTATGGAGCGGTACCGTCGGCACGACGCGTGACGGAGCGATACGCTACGCGTCGGCACCGTGCGTCCTGGTTCGTTCTCGGATCGTGATCCCGACCTACGGCCGGTCGAGTCGCTCGGCCGGCTCCTAGCGTCCTCTCGGCCCCGCAGATCGCTCCCGACGAGGTGATCGTCGTCGACCGTGATGCTGCGGGCGCGCTCGACCGGGTACTCAGGAACGACGCGCTGACGCACATCTGTCTCGCGGAGACGAACGCTGCTGCGGCGCCCGAATATCCGCTTCGGCGCGTCGACCTCGACGCACGTTCTGTTCGTCAATGACGATGAAGTGCTCGAGCCGGACTTTGTCCGGCGCGTGATCGAGACGTTCGCGCGTCATCTCGACGTGCGTTGTTTGTGGCCGGTTGTCCACAACGGCGACCGCGCTGGCGCCGCGCGCTATTGGCGCGCCAACACGCAGACTGCGGCGACAGTGAACGCGATGCACCGGAGGGCAGGGCTTCAGGAGAAATCATGAACGTCCACTCGGCCGCGTCGGCCTTCCAGTGCAATACCTCATAGGCGTTTCACTACCGACCGGACGGTCCGTAATTCCTCATTGACATCCTGATGGACGCGAGTAGACTCGGCGCCCGTTTCCCGGTCGTCCGATCCGTAATCCAACAACTCAACACAGTCGCTGGGGCGCACGCTCCGCGCACAGGAGCATTCATGCGCCCCTTCGTGTTCGGTCTATCTCTCCTCATTGGAATCAGTGTGCAGGCGCAGTCGGTGCGCGAGATCGTTCCTGCCGCCGCGCCACGTGGCGCGCGCGTGCTCGTGTCGGGCACGCAGCTCGACCTCCCGGGCGTCGCCGTGAGCTTCGCCGGGAGCGGCGGTACACGTGTTGCCGCGACGGTCGAGTCGCGCAACGCGAAGTTCGTCGAGGTCACCGTACCCGCCGGCGCGACGAGCGGCAACGTGTCCGTCGTCAACGGAATCGTGCAGATCGCCAATCTCGCCTTCACGGTCGCGCCGGATGTTGCATGGCAGCGCGTCGTCACGCAGAGCACCGCAGTCAAACAGCCACAGGGTGTCGTCGTTGATCCGAATACCGGCAACGTCTACATCGCCGACACCAACAACCACCAAATCAAAGTCCTCTCTCCCGCCGGCACCTTGACGATTGTCGCCGGCCGTGGGCAGCCGGGCTTCAAGGACGGCACAGGCACCGCGGCCGAGCTGAAGGAGCCACGCGCCCTCGCGTTCGATGCGAAGCGGAATGTGCTCTACGTCGCCGACTCAGGCAACAACGTGATTCGACGAATCACCACCGCTGGCGTCGTGACGACGCTCGCCGGCGACGGAAAACCCGCCGACACCGACGGGACGGGTAGCGGTGCGAGCTTCAAACGGCCGTGCGGTGTCGCCATTGACGAGCAGGGCAACGTCTACGTCGCGGATACGGACAACCACAAGATCCGGAAGGTCACCCCCAGCGGCGTCGTCACGACGTTTGCCGGCACAGGCGGTGTCGGATACGCCGAGGGCGGGGCGGGTGCGGCGCGGTTCGCCGGGCCACAAGGCGTCGCGGTTGCGGGCGGCGTTGTTTATGTTGCGGATACCGGCAATCACCGCATCCGCAAAATCGAGAACGGCACCGTGACTCTCGTGGCCGGCGACGGCAGGAATGGCGCCGTCGACGGCGTGGCCGAGCAGGCGCGATTCGACCGGCCGGGTGCGGTTGTCATCGACGAAGCGAAAACGCTATTCGTCACCGACACCTTCAATGGCCTCGTTCGGAAGATCGCGCAAGGAACCGTGACCACGATCGCCGGGCGCACCACCGAGCCTCGCAACGCGCTGAACGATGGACCGCCTCTGGGGGCGAATCTCCATCAGCCTTCCGCCATCGCATTCGCTGGCGCGTTGCTGATCGCCGACACGATGAACGATGCGGTGCGCCTTCTCGAACCGGAACTGCGTCTGACGGACATCCATCCGCGCCGTGGATCGATCGGCGGCGGCAACGAAGTCCGAATCTTCGGCGCCGGCTTCGTGCCCGGTAAAACCGAGGTGAAGGTTGGAAACGTCGCCGCGACGAACGTCACCTTCGTGAGCTCGACGCTCCTCATCGTGAACATGCCGCCGGGCGCCGGCGGCGCGACCGATATCACCGTAAGCCGATTCGGCGACAGGCGTACGCTCACCGCCGTCTACAACTACCTGCCGCCGCCGACGATCGTCAGCATAGCGCCGGCTAAAGGAAAGACCTCCGGCGGCCAGTCGGCCCTCGTCCGCGGCACCGACTTCATGCAGGACGAGACGGAGGTGTTCTTCGGAACGGCCGCCGCCCCGCAGGTCATCGTCGACAATCCCACCAGCGCCACCGTCACCACACCTGCGGGCGCAGCGGGCGTGGTCGATCTCCTCGCCCGCACACCGGCCGGAGAGGCGCGGCTGTCAAACGCCTTTCGCTTTTTCGAGCCTCCGGTGCTCAGCGGGTTCGCGCCATCCAGCGGCTATCCCGGCACGCCGGTCGTGATCAGCGGCAACAACTTCGATACGGAGGCGAGCGGCAACGTCGTCCGCTTCGGTGCGCTGACCGCGCGAGCAGTCTCGGCCACGGCCACGAACATCAGTACGGTCGTGCCCGCGGGCGCGACCACCGGCCGCATCAGCATCACTACCGCCGGCGGCACCGCGACCAGCGCGACGGACTTCGTTGTTCCGGTCCTCACGATTCTTACGATTGCCCCCTCGAGCATCGTGCTGCAAGACGACCAGACGCGCCAGCTCACCGCCACGGGCAGGTGGAGCGACGGCTCCTCGCGCGATGTGACGTCGCTGGTCACCTCGGTCAGCGCCAGTCCGAGTGTCGCCGCGGTAAACGCGTCGGGTCTCGTGCGCGCGGAATCCGCCGGCAACGCGACCATCACCGCAACGCTCGAAGGCGTCACCGCCTCCGCGAACGTGAAGGTCGAGGAGCAGGAAACGCTTCCGCCGCCAAGCGTCGAGGCGCCGCCGCTGAGCCAGATCGAGGTCACTCCGATCAGCGACGCGATCAAGTTCCTCTACTCGGGTCCGGACGCGGTGCAGACCGGAATGGCCGCGAATGCACTCGATCCGATGCAGACCTCCGTCGTCCGTGGCAAGGTCACGACCCGAAGCGGCGCGCCGCTCACCGGCGTCGACGTCGCGATCCTCGGTGCACCGCAATACGGCCGGACGAAAACGCGCGTGGACGGCTGGTTCGACATGGCCGTCAATGGCGGCTCGATGACCATCACCTATCAGAAGGAGGGCTACCTTCCGGCTCACCGGACGGTTTCGGCGCCGTGGCGCGACTATCTCGTTGCACCTGACGTGGTGATGATCCCGCTCGATTCCGCGACGACGATCGTGCAGGCCAGATCGGCCGCGCCGCAGGTCGCGCGCGGCTCGGTTGCTGAAGACGAGGACGGCCGCCGGCAGGCCACGCTCATTTTCCCCGCCGACACCGGCGTCACGATCGTAATGCCTGACGGCTCGACCCGCTCGCTGCAGTCGCTGACCGTCCGAGCCACCGAATACACCATCGGCGCCAGCGGTCCTGCGGCAATGCCGGCAGCGCTTCCGCCGACGAGCGGCTACACGTATTGCGTGGAGCTGAGTGCGGACGAGGCCATCGCAGCCGGCGCGACGGACGTGCGGTTCGACAAACCAGTGCCGCTCTACGTCGAGAACTTCATCGGCTTCCCCGTCGGCGGCATCGTTCCTGTGGGCTATCTCGACCGGCAAACAGGGAATTGGGTGGCGTCGGAGAACGGCCGGGTCGTGAAGGTGCTCGACGTGAGCGGAACGCTGGCCATGCTCGACATCAACGGCGACGGCGCTGCAGACGATGCGGCGGCACTGGCGGCACTCGGGATCAACGATGCGGAGCGCCAGCGCCTCACGTCCCTTTATGCGGCCGGCACGTCGCTGTGGCGTGTGCCGATCGGCCACTTCACGCCGTGGGACTGCAACTGGCCCTACGGCCCGCCGCTCGGCGCATCCGGTCCGGATGTGCCGCCCCCGACGCCCGCTTACTGGATCCGCGGCGGCCGAAGCGAGTGCGGCTCGATCATCGACTGCCACAACCAGAGCCTCGGCGAAGCACTGAGCATCCCGGGCGTTTCGTTTCCGCTGGTCTACAACACCAGCCGGATCGCATCCGACGACAAACGCACTCTGACCGTGCAGGTCAGCGGTCCGAACGCACCGGCGACAGCGAAACGGTTCGAGCTCCAGATCGAATACGGCGGCCGGAGAATCGTCAAAACCTATCCCGTCGCGCCATCGGTCAAAGACGAGATTCCCCTCGATCTGCGCGATGCCTACGGCCGCAAGCTGACCGGCGGCGTGCAGGCGCACGTGAGCCTCCGGTATGTGTACGACGCCGTCTACCTGCGTCCGGCGGACTTCGAGAGGTCGTTCGGGGCGGTCAGCGGCGTTCCCCTCAGCGTAGACCGCTCCGCGATGGAGATCAGCCTTTCACGCACCACCGACGTGAGCCTTTCCTCGGGCGCAGTGAACCCGCTCGGCGCTCAGGGATGGTCGATCGGCAACCATAATGTCTACGACTTCGGCGAGCAGACCCTGCACGAGGGGAGCGGAGCCAAACGCACCAGCCTCACCACCGATCCGCGCACGCACGTGCTGCGCACCATCGCCGGGACTGGCCAGTGTTGCAGCAGCCCCGTGAACGGTGTCGCGCGTGAGCTCAAGACCGAGGCGCTCTACTTCGCGGTCGCTCCGAACGGCGACGTCTATCTGAATGAGTGGGATCAGATCCGAAAGGTCGACCGAAACGGCAACATGACCATGGTCGCAGGGACCGGCTCGAGCAGCGGCGTCTTCGGCGAGGGACCGGCCCTGCAGCGGCGCATCAGTCCCGACGAGCTCGCGGTGGCGCCGGACGGAACCCTCTATTTCTCCGATTTCGACCGCATTTACCGCGTCCGCAACGGCATGATCGAGAGCGTCGCCGGCGGGGGAGCACCCACCCTGCCGAAGTTCGGCGACGGCGGGCCGGCCAGGTCGGCCTACATCCGGCCACGCGCGTTCGCCGTTGGTCCGGACTCCAGCGTCTACATCGTCGACTCGTCGCTGAGCAGCACCAAAAAGACGATCCGCCGGATCTCTCCGGACGGAATCATTCAGACGCTGTACGGCGGCGGAACCGACACGCGCAACGACATCCCCGCGGTGCAGGCGGAGCTTCCCACGTATGGGATCGTCGTGGGTCCCGACGGAACGCTCTACCTGGTCGACTCGAATCACGCCCGGATTCGCAAGATCGGCTCGGACGGCATCGTGCGCCTCGTGGCCGGCAGGACCGACTGCCCGTTCAATGCCTCGACCAGCGGTGATGGCGGGCCGGCCGCGCTGGCTTGCATGGACGATCCCTTCGACGTCGCCGTCGACCGCAACGGCGTGGTCTACATCGCTGAATACAACGGTGGCCACATTCGCATGGTCACGCCCGACGGCATCATCACCAGCGCCGCGGGCAACGGAGTGGAGAACTGGGTTGCCGTGGAAGGTGGCACGGCCACGGGAACGCCGGTAACCTGGCCGTGGAACGTGGAGATCGATGCCGAGGGCTACGTTTACTACACGGAGGATGGTGGAAACCGCGTGCGGCGCATCGAGCCGGTCTTGCCGAAGTTCACGGTCGGCGAGCGTTTCATTGCCTCTGAGAGTGGCGGGGATCTCTACGTCTTCAACGGCAGCAGGCACCTGCGCACAGTCGATCCGCTGACGCACGCGACGCAATATGCGTTCTCCTATGACGAAGCGGGACGCGTCTCCGGAGTCACCGACGCCGGCGGCGGCGTAACGACATTCGAGCGCGACGGCAGTGGCAAGTTGACCGCCGTCGTCGCCCCGACCGGGCAGCGGACAGCGGTGGAGATGAACGCCGCCGGCCAGCTCACCTCCCTGACCGCCCCAGGCGGCGTACGAACTCAGTTCGGCTACGCCGCGGACGGCCGTCTCACCTCGATGACCAACCCGCGCGGACACACCTCCACCTTCGAATATGACGACGACGGGAAGTTGATCAAGGACAGCGACGCCGCGGGAGGCTTCATCCGCCTGTTCCGCACCGGAACCTCGAATGATTTCACCATCTCCGAAACGACGGCGATGGGCCGGACCAAGTCTGATCGGGTGCAGCACTTCACGGACGGATCGGAGACGCGGACGTTTACCACCGCGACCGGCCACAAGGTGATCACCTCCAGGGCATACACGGGCAGCACCACCACCACGTTCCCCGACGGCACGATCCTCAGGGTCGCCGAGGGGCCTGACGCCAGGTTCGGGATGCAGGCGCCGGTTCCGGCCTCCGTTTCGGTACGCACACCGAGTGGGTTGAGCTGGTCGGGCTCGATGAGCCGCACCGTCACGGGAAACCCGGTGAACCCGACCTCACTCACCGAGACGTCGACCACGAACGGTCGCACGTACGTGAAAACGTTCGATCTCGCTTCGCGCGTCTTCACTGCCCGCACCCCGGCCGGACGCTCCATCCGGGGGACGGTCGATGAGGAGGGACGGACGACCTCGATCGTCATGTCCGGCGCGGCACCGGTGACCCTTTCGTACGAGGCGAACGGCGAGCTTGCGGCGGTCGTCACAGCCGGACGCGCGAGCCACTACTCCTATGACAGCGCGGGTAGGCTCGTGTCGATGACGGACTGGCTGAATCGCACCGTGGCATACGAATACGACGCCGCCGGCCGCGTCGTCGCGCAAGTTCTCCCCGATACGCGCCGCATCGTTTTCGGATATGACGCGAACGGCAACGTCGTGTCCATCCAGCCTCCGGGCCGCTCCGCACACATCTTCACCTTCACCTCTCGCGACCAGGGCGACGGCTACCAGCCGCCGGCGGTTGCCGGCGCTGCCGGTGCCACGCAGTACGTCTACAATCTCGACAAACAACTCGCCTCGATCACCCGTGCCGATGGCCAGTCCGTCACGCTGAGTTACGACGACACCGGCCGTACGACGAGCGTGCAGTCGGCGACGACGACGCAGGCATACTCGTATTTCGGGTCCGGCCGATTGGCGAGCATCAGCGCACCCGGTCTGACGTTGAGCTATCTCTATGACGGTCCGCTGATGACCCGCACGGCCTGGTCTGGAACCGTGACGGGTGCGCTGACGTGGACGTACGACAGCGACTTCAGGGTGACGTCGCAAGCCGTGAACGGCACTTCGGTTCCCTTCAGCTACGACAGCGACTCGCTGTTGACGAGCGTCGGCGCGCTCGCATTGACATGGGACTCCCGCGGCCTGCTGAGCGGCACGACCATCGCCAAGCTCGCCGACAGCTACACGTACAACGAGTTCGGTGAGGTGACCGCCTATCGCGCGACCTACGACGGCACGCCGATCCTGTCGCTCGACTACGCCCGCGATGCCGGTGGACGCATTTCCTCCGACGGCTCACGCGGATACGAATACGACGCGGCCGGACGGCTGGTGCGGGTCACGAGCGGCGGCTCGGCGGTCGCCGAATACTCCTACGACGTGAATAGCAACCGCACCGAGCATCGTTGGCTCGGCGGCACCAACACCGCCTCCTACGACGCGCAGGACCGCCTGCTCCGCTACGGCGACACCACGTACGAGTACACGCAGAACGGCGAGCTGAAGTCGAAGACACTCGCCGGCTCCACTACCACCTTCGAGTACGACGCACTCGGCGGTCTGCGCCGCGTCGTGCTGCCGCAGGGACGCACCATCGACTACGTCATCGATGGCCAGAACCGCCGCGTCGGGAAAAAGGTGAACGGCACGCTCGTTCAGGGCTGGCTCTATAGCGACCAACTCCGGCTCGCCGCGGAGCTCGACGGCTCCAACGCGGTGGTCAGCCGGTTCCTGTACGGTTCGCACGGGACGGTGCCGGACTACATGATCCGTGGCGCCGTGACGTACCGCATCATCTCAGATCACCTCGGCTCGCCGCGCCTGGTCGTCAATACCGCCGACGGCACGATCGTCCAGCGGATGGAGTACGACGAGTTCGGCCGCGTCCTCAGCGACACCAATCCTGGTTTCCAGCCGTTCGGCTTCGCCGGCGGCTTGTACGATGCCGATACCGGCCTGGTGCGGTTCGGCGCCCGCGACTACGATCCATACACCGGCCGCTGGACCACGAAGGATCCGATCCTGTTCGACGCCACGGGCACGAACGTCTACGACTACGCACTCGGTGATCCGATCAACAACCTCGATCCGAGCGGGCTCGATGCGATTACCTCCGATCCGCACAATCTCGAGAAGTTCCTCGACCTTTACGAGAAGGGTGGATCGGGGTTCAAGGAAACCGAACGCAGTGCGTTCGTTACGCAGCCGCCCCAACAGATCTCCGGCCCCGGAACGGCGAACTGCGAGCTTTGGCCCTGGAGTGCCTCGAACCGCACCGAGAACTGGCCGGCAGGTAAAGCGTGGCCCAACAACGTCGTGGCCGTGGCGCACACGCATCCCGATAAGGCCGACCCGAAGCCGTCATCCGGGGATATCGCCAACTCCAATAGGATCAATCTGCCGTTCTATACTGTGACCAAGAAGGGCATCTACAAATACGACCCGGCGACGCAACAGCCGCCGACCCGGGAAGAAGGACCCGACTGGATCAGCCGTGCTCAGGCGAATCGGCGAGCCCACAACGGGCCGCCGAAGTCCCCGACCTGCTCATGCTCCCAGATCCCTCGATGACCACATTCCGCCTCATGTTGCTGGCGGCGCTGCTCGGTGCAATCCCGGCCGGCGCGGCGCCGCCGGCAGGAGCGTCCTCCGCCGATACGCAGATCACGGTTTCTGCATACGAGGCGTTCGTGCAGCAGGTATTGCCGTGTCCCGCGCCCGCATTGCGCGAGACACGCGATTTTCGACTATGCCTGCTGATCGTTCCACCCGGTCACCGCGTCGATGAGCGTGAGATGCTTGCCGTGTTTTCTTTTCGCGGTGGCGTGACCGAAATGATCCTCACGATGCCGGACGTCCCGCTCTGGCGCTACGCAAACGAGGGCAAGCCGAACGGAGCCGACCTGAAGGTCCGCACGCTGCGAACCGCCGACCCCAAGCTGGTGACGCGCGTCGCCGGCACGTCCTGGACGAAGCTGACGGCGCCGGTGGTGCCGCAGCTCGACTGGTTCATCGACGCAACCCGCTACCAGCTTCACGGCGACAGCTTCGTGGGCAGCACGGCCGTCGACTTGTTCGGTCCCGGTTCCTCCGCCCGGAAACAGCCATCGGAGCTCCTTGCGTGGGCGGAGCGCGTCCGGAAACAGGCGATCGCCATCCTGGAAAAGCAGCCGGCCAGTCCGGCGCAGCCCTCCAGTTTGCCGGAACGTCCGCTCGAACGGCATTGACGCCTCAGTGGTCGTTTCGTTCGGCTTCCCGCGCATCACGACGACCTCGTCGAGCACCTCAATCCTTCTTGTCGTCCGCCTCAGTGCGCTAGCACAGCATCCGAATTCGGGTGTCGTGCGGCGCTGAGCCCGGCGCGTGGCCCCGCTCGCCGCTGCGCCTGACGCCGAGTGATCGCTACAGTGCGTCGAGCGCAGCTTTCGCAACCTCCAGCGCGATGGCCGGCGGGTTGTTGGTGGGGACTGGGAACGCATTGGTGAGGCCTGTGACGGCGATGTCCTCGTTGGGGAAGTAGACTCAGGAAGCCATCTATTGCGCCGCCGTGGGATACGGCCGGACGGCCCAGCATGTTCTTCAAATCGACGCCGAACCCGTAAGAGGCGAGTGGTGCAGGGGGGCGTGTCGT
>JALYOB010000519.1 GCA_030857085.1 Acidobacteriota bacterium
CTCAACGAACTGTGTCGCGGAGGCTTGGCCTGCAAGCGGGGTCCGGGGCCCGCGGCCCCGGCCGCCGGAGGCCTCCCGTCGTCGTCTCCTCAGTACGTAAAAGAAACCACAGCGCGAGTCACACCCGGCGCAAGCGCGATCGCGAGATTCGGGGACATCGCGTAGAACGGGCGGAGATCGATCGCGTTGCCTAATGCCGTGGCGCCGGCGCTGGCGCAGAGATCGCCGGAGCGCTCCACGTTTTCGATCGGGCGGCGCACGCGCATCGTCGGGTAGAGCTTCTGCACGTCGTCGCGCAGTGCGCCTTGCGGTTTGGCATCGTAGGTTTTGTTGAGCGACGAGACCGTGAGCTCTTCTTTCGTCAGGCGCAACTTCTCGTCGTACGTGTAGGCGACGTTCGCCGTCCAATCGGTTTTCGGTTTGCCTTCCGCGGCGAAGCCCTCGTAGCTGCCGTGAATGGTGACCGATGCGAGCGCGTCGTTCGCGTATGCGTAGTCGGCGGTCATCGCGATGAGGTGATTGCAGGCGGCGGCGTTCTGATAGCTCACCTGCTGCTGCGCGATGCGATTGTTCGCGTCGAACGTGTAGCGGCTCGTGTAGCGCTGCGCGTCGATGATCAGATCCTCGCGATCGAGCAGCCAGATGCCCTCGCCGCCGGGATGCGCGACGTAGGTGAGAATCTCGCCGCCGATGGTCGACGTGACGCGCTCGAGATAGTTCGCCCCCTGCTCGAAATGGATCTGATTCCCCTGCTTGTCGCTCCAGCCCTGCAGCGCGTCGCCTGCGTACGTCCACCCTTCTGCACGGCGGGCGTCGCGGATCGCGCGCACCTTCGCCGGTGAGTAGCGCAGCGATTCAGACATCGACTCGCGGAACATGCACGGGAGGATGTCGTTGCGGTTGAAGCGCGCGTCGGCAAAGTAGGTTGCGCGCGTGGCCGATGCGCCGTCGGCGCACGTGCGCGAGTTCCAGACTGCGGACCTGGTTGCATACGGTCCGTGCCAGCAGCGCTCGCACCAGGTGGCGCCCTGCGGCAGCTTGCGTCCGCAGAACGAGCAGACGAGCTTCGTCGCCATCTCGCTCACCTCATGTTCGAGCTCCAGCGTGTGCTCGGCGACGCGCTCTTTCGCCTCCGCGTTCGCTTCCAGTTCGGCGTAGCGACGATAGCGCTCGACCGCTTTCTCGAACTCGCCCTGCTTCTCGAAGATCAATGCCTCGTTGTAGACCGCGGCCGCGTCACTTGGACGAAGTTGTTCCGCCTGCTGATAGAGCTTCAGCGATTCCGTGAGCTCCGCACGGCCGTAGAGAAACTTCGCGCGATTGAAGAGGTCCGCGTACTCCTGATCCGCCTGCCGCTTCTTCTGCAGCTCGCGTTGGAACTCGAGCTCGAGCTGCAGCTTCTGGATGTTGGCTTTCTCGGCACCGCCCGGAAAGAGCTGCAGGTAGCGATCGACCTTCACCTGCGCCTCGGAGTACCGCCCCGCGCGCGCGAGCACGACGGCCATGTTGTACAGCACCGCCGGCTGATCGGCCTTCAGTGCATCGGCTTTGGCGAGGTTCTCGTACGCCGACGCGTAGTCGCCCATGTCGGCGAACTTTTTCCCAAAGTACGCGGCTTTCGTGAACTCTTCTTCGACATTCACCTGCGCCGGCGCAGGCGCTTCCTGCGCGAACAGCGGCGCACAACAGAGCAGCAGAACGAATGTGAATCTCATTTCAGAAATCCATCCACCACGCCGCTGAGCCACAACAACTGATCCTCGGTCGGCTGGCTCTGCGCAAGCACGAGATAGAGCGCGCGCTTTTTCTGTTCGAGCGAAACGCGTCCGGTCGTGTCGCGCAGCGCCCGCTCCGGTTCAGCCGCAATCGCGGGATCAACTTCGAAGATCACTTCCGCCGCATCGCTCGGCGCCCAGTGCGGCTTGACCTCTTCCCCGAACAACCGCCCGATCAATGCGAGCCGCTCGCGCTCTTGCGTCGCGTCGCGCGCCGCGGCCGCGAGACGGCTGCGCATGCCCGACCCTTCGATCAGCGCGCGCAGGTTCGACAGCAACTGAATGCGCTGCATGCACGCTTCGAAGATCTTCGACTTTGTCTTCTCATCGTCGATCGCCGACGACGCGCGCAGCACGTTCTGGATGCGTTCTTTTTCGTAGCGGATGAACTTCTCGGCCGTTTCCTGCGCGGAAACGAGATCTTCTTCCGGCTGCGTGCTCTCGATCGCGACATCGGGCGCATGCGTCTCCGTCGCCACCGGCGCAGGCACCACAATCTCCTCGGTCACCTGCTGCTGCGGCTCAGGAACCGCCGCAGGCGTCGCCGCACTCGCCGTCGCAACAGCCGGTGCTGCGTCAGTAGCAGGTGCAGGTGCCGCTGCCGCAGCAGCGACCGGCTCGGGCGTCACGCCGATCTCGACGAGCGGAAGATCGAGCGCCGCAATCGCAGGCTTCGCCGTATCGATCGTCGCCGTCGCCTTCAGATCCTCGGTCGCCGTCAGGAGCGGCGCAGGCGCGCTCTGCGGCAGCGGCGCGAGCTTCGGCATCTCCAGCTGCGGCGTGGACGGAGGATCGGCCCACAAGGCGCGGACGATCTCCGCGTCACTGGTCAACTTGTTGTCGAGCAGCTTCTCGCGCAGCCGCAGCCGCGTGTTTTCGAGCACGCGCAACTGCGTCTCGCGTTGCGCCTCGGTCAGAAAATTCGGCGCGCTCTTCTCGCCGGTCATGTCGCAATGACACGGCCCCACGCGATCCGCCTCGACGTTCTCTTTCACGCCGCGCAGATACTCGACCGCGCGCGCATTCACCGACGCATACAACACCCGCGCGCGATCGCACGAGGCCTGCGTGGCGAAGCGATTCAACCCCGTCAGTTCGACGAATTGCTTCGCGTCGGGACGCCAGACCTGCACGTGGAAATGAAAGACATCACAGGGGCGTCCCGCGGGTGACGTCGCGCAGACGAGCGGCTGCTGCGCGTTCGCGATCGTCGCGGCGAGTGAGGCAACCAGCAGCCATGAAAGAGAACGGAGTCGCATCAGACGTAGGTCCGGCGATTATACGGCCCGGGTAAACGAGGCGTTCAACACGCGCGTCAGTCAGTCGTAGTGCAAAGCAAGGAGAAAACAACATGACGAAAAAACGCCTCACCCTCGTTGTCCTCATCGCCGCGCTCGCGGCAGTTCCGCTCTTCGTTTACGCCGCAGGTCCTGCGATGCAGCGCATGCACGGCCACGGCGGCCCCGGCGGACACGGTGCTCCCGGATTCGCCGGCCTCGGATTCATGGCGCATCTGCGTCAGGTGTCCGAGGAGCTCGATCTGAGCGCTGCGCAGAAAGAGCAGATCCACGGCATTCTTCGGCAGGCGCACGAGCAGAACGCGCAGTATCGCGAACAGCTCCACGGCGGATTCCAGTCGGTCGCGCAGGCGCTGATCGCGAATCCGAACGACATCGCTGGCGCACAGGCGCTCATGGCCCGCAATGAAGCGGCCGAAAGCGCGATGAAGGCGAACATGCTCACCGCCGCGTCGAAGGCACTCAACGTGCTGACTCCGGAGCAGCGGACGAAGCTGAGCGGAATCGTCGCGGAGCACGCGGCGAAGATGCAGGCGCGCCGCGACAGCAGGAAGTAACGTGTGGCCGATGACGATCCACTCGAAGCGCGCGCGATCACGCGCGTGCAGCAGGGCGACGCAGGAGCGTTCGACTATCTGGTCGGCAAGTATCTGCGTCGGGTCGTCTCGATCGCATACGGCGT
>JALYOB010000520.1 GCA_030857085.1 Acidobacteriota bacterium
GAGTCGCGCCTGTTCGAGCCGTTCTTCCGCTATCCGTACCTGCAGGAAGAAATGCAGTCCAGCGCCTGGAATCCGGCCGTGGACGTGCTCGAAGAGACCGACAAGATCATGGTGAAGGTCGAGGCTCCGGGCGTCGACGAGAAGGACCTGCGCGTCACGTTCGAAGACGGCCTGCTCACGGTCACCGGCGAGCGCCGTTTCGAGCGGAAGGACGATCGCAACTACCACCGCATCGAACGCGCGTACGGATCCTTCACCCGCTCGTTCACGCTTCCGCGCTCGGTCGACGCCTCGCAGATCGTGGCGAACTACCGGAACGGTGTGCTCGAGATCGAGGTTCCGAAGAAAGAGGAGTCTCGTCCGAAGCAGATCCAGATCAACGTGAACGCGAACAAGCAGTTGAACGCGTAAGGCCACTCGGGCGCGAAGCACAGCCCCTCACCCGGCGCTTCGCGCCACCCTCTCCCCGCAAGCGGGGCGAGGGGCAAATGCAGAGCATGCGGGGCTTGTTGGCCCTTCTCCCCGCGAGGCGGGGAGAAGGTGCCCGAAGGGCGGATGAGGGGCAGCGCAACGCGCCCGCAAGTTCACGGCCGCGCGCGTCTCACGAAGAGCTTCAGCTCCTCCGCGTATCGCGCGCGTTCGGGTGCAAGCTGCCGCGCGGCGTTGTAGTGCAGTTCGGCCGCGCGGCGATCTCCGAGGGCCTCGCAGACGGCGCCGAGGTTGTAGCGCAGGGCGGCGGATGTCGCGCCGGTGCGCAGCGCCGCTTCCCACATCGTGCGCGCCTCCGCGAAACGACCCGCCTCGATCATCGACATCCCTTCGACGAACGCGGGAGCGGTGTCGTCGAGCGCGATGGATTCGCGGACGCGGCGCGGGGTCATGCGTGCGGCCGCCTCGTTCGCGGCGTGACGTAATGCGCGGTCGATTGCATCGGCGCGCGCTTCTTCAGTCACTGCATCCATGCGCGAAGACGTCCCTGCACCTGTCGCGAAGAACGTCGCCTTGAACTTCATGAAGCGCGTCAGGACGTCGATGCGTGCAATGCATGTGGCGTCGACGCTCGCGTAATGCTTCTTCGTCTTGTTGCCGTCGACGTCGCGCGCGCTGCCTTCTCCTT
Organism: Acidobacteriota bacterium; assembly: GCA_030857085.1. Lineage (GTDB taxonomy): Bacteria > Acidobacteriota > Thermoanaerobaculia > Gp7-AA8 > Gp7-AA8 > QHVT01. The sequence goes on from JALYOB010000520.1 coordinate 1,118, forward strand.
CACGCACCGTCGTCGTGCACGCAAGCGACTTGACGTCGAGATGTGCATCCGCGGGACCGCTGCTGTTGCGGATGTCGCGCGCGCGCAACAGCTGCGAGCGCGTCAGATCGTGCAGCAGCTCGCCGACGAACGTCTCGACCTGCGCGGGCTCGCCTGCCGCGTCGACCACCGCAACTTCTTCGATGTGGCCGAGGTCGACCTGCGCGGGGAGAATGCGTTCGAAGGTGATGCGCGGCGTCAGCGCCAGCGCAAACGGTGCGAAAACAAGGTGCAGCAGCACGGCGAGGAAGACACGCATCGGACCGGCGAAATCTTACGACGAACCTTTGTTGGATAGAATCGCGCCCGCATGCGACTGAACGTTACGAGTGAGATCGGCAGACTCAAGAGTGTGCTGGTCCACCTGCCCGGGCGGGAAATCGACCTCATGGTCCCGCCGATGATGGCGCAGCTCCTCTTCGACGACATTCTTTACGGACAGGTCGCGCGCGAGGAGCATCGCCGTTTCCAGCAACTCATCCGCTTCATTGCCGACGATGTGTACGACCTGCAGGATCTGCTCGAGGAAGTCCTCGAGGACCTCGATGTCAAAGAACACATCGTCCGCGACCTTGGCAAACGCAATCGCCTGAATCGCAAGCTGATCGCGTCGCTTCTCGAACAACCGGCGGCCGCACTTGCGGAAGTGCTCATCGCCGGCATCGCGCGCGAGACCATCTCGGGCGAGCTGCCGCAGTTCGATCTCTATCCGATCCCGAACCTCTTCTTCATGCGCGATCCGCAGATCGTGCTGGGCGATCGCGTGGTCGTTTCGTCGATGGCCACGCAGGCGCGCCGCCGCGAGTCGCTGCTGTCGAAGTACGTCTTCGAACATCACCCGCTGTTCGCACGCGAAGATCGCTTCTGGGTCGACTTCATGGAGACCGAACCGGAACGGCCGATGCCGAAGAACATGCCGACGCTCGAAGGGGGCGACGTCATCGTGCCGCGCCGCGATCTGCTGCTGGTCGGCATCACCGAACGCACCAACAAGGCGGGCGTCGAGGCGCTGCTGTCGTCGCTCAAAGCGGCGAATGCAGGCCTGAACGCGGCCATCATCGTCGAGGTGCCGCGGCAGCGATCGTTCATGCACCTCGACACGATCTTCACCTTCATCAATCGCCACGAATGCCTGATCTATCCGCCCGTGATTCTGCAGGGCGGCAGTCAGGCCGCGAAGGTCACGCTCGCCGATCTGACGAAAAAGCGCGGCCTCGATTTCTCCGAACAGAAGTCGCTGCTGGCGACGCTGAAGAAGAAAGGCTTCGATCTCGAGCCGATTTACTGCGGCGGCCAGAGCGCAGTCGATCAGCAGCGCGAGCAGTGGACCGACGGCGCGAATGCGTTCGCGCTCGCGCCGGGCATCATCCTTCTTTACGAACGCAACGTGCGCACGGCCGACGAGCTGGCGCGGCACGGATATCACATCGTCTACGAAGACGATCTCCTGTTAGGCCGTACGGAGCTCGAAACGTGGACCGACAAGAAGTACGCGCTGCAGATCGCAGGCAATGAGTTGTCGCGCGCGCGGGGCGGCCCGCGTTGCATGACCATGCCGCTCGAGCGCGAGGAGCTCTGATTGGCTGACCACAAACTGGCAGTAGTGGCGTTCGGCGGGAACGCGCTGCTGCGCCCCGAAGATCGCGGAACACAGGAAGAACAGATTGCGCGCGCCAAGCAGGCGGCGCGCTGGCTCGCGGAGATCGTGCGCTACGGCTACAAGCTGATCGTGGTGCACGGCAACGGTCCGCAGGTCGGCAACATCCTCATCCAGGCGGAAGAAGCGTCGACGAAGATTCCGCCGCAGACGCTCGACGTCTGCGTCGCGCAGACGGAAGGCTCGATCGGCTTCATGCTGCAGCAGGCGATTCGCAATCGCCTCGAGGCGATCGGCCTCGGCGGAGAGGTGGCGACGATCCTCACCGAAGTCGAAGTCGATGTGAACGATCCCGCGTTCAAGCGTCCGACCAAACCGATCGGACCGTTCTTCACGCGCTATCGCGCCGAGGCGCTGGAACGCGATCATGGATGGACGATGAAAGAGGATTCGGGACGCGGATGGCGGCACGTCGTGCCGTCGCCGAAGCCGGTGCGGATTCTCAACGTGAACACGATCGCGCACATGCTGGACACGGCGGCGGTGGTCGTCGCGGCAGGCGGCGGCGGAATCCCGGTCGTGCGCGGACGCGACGGCGCATGGCGCGGCATCGAAGCGGTGATCGACAAGGATTATGCGTCTGCGAAACTCGCGGCCGATCTCGAAGCGGATCTCTTCATCATCCTCACCGGCGTCCCGAAGATCGCCCTCGATTACGGCAAATCAACGGAGCGCTATCTCGACCGCATGACGGTCGCGGAGGCGGAGCAGTATCTCGCCGACGGTCAGTTTCCCGCCGGCTCGATGGGGCCGAAGGTCGACAGCGCTCTGCAGTTCGTCCGGGCCGCGAAAAAGCAGGTGCTGGTGACGGACGTGGAAGTGCTGCGTGAGGCGCTCGAGGGGAAAGACGGCACGCTGATCGTGCCGTGAGGGGAACGACGGGAGGCCTCCGGCGGCCGGGGCCGCGGGCCCCGGACCCCGCTTGCAGGCCAAGCC
>JALYOB010000106.1 GCA_030857085.1 Acidobacteriota bacterium
GTTCGCTGCAAGTCGCAGGGGATCCCTCGACTCCGCTCGGGATGACACGAGGAGCTCGGCGATGACCATCCTCAACAAGGCAAACCGTCCCTTCTCGCCGACATGTACTTCGAGCGCCATTGCGGTATCCAGCATCAAGCGCGCATCACCAGTCGCAATCTTCGCGAGCTCACTCGCCGCATCTTCGACCCGCGCCGCCAGCCAGCGTTCCGCGCGAAAACGATCGCCTGCGGCGATCGCCTCGCGCAGCGCGTCGAGCGTCATCGATTCCGCGGGATCGATCGGGGGAGGATCGAGCAGCGGCGGCTCGCTCCAGGGGAGGCGGCTCGAGGCAGCGTAGCGCGCGCACTCGGTCAACATGTTGACGAACTGCTCGCCCAGTTCGTCGCGCACTTCGCGCGCTGCGCGCACGGCCATCACCGCTCGTTTCGCATGTTGCGACGGCGCGTAGGCGAGCACGGCAAAGCGCGCGATCGCGATCCACAACTCGTCTTCCGAATCGGACGGCGAATGCGACCGCAGAAACGTCTGCACCGCGGCCGGAATCGCGCCGAGGTTGCGCTCGATGAGGGGCTCGTAGAGTGCGCTCGTCGCGCCGCGCATCAGCGCGTCGTCGTGCTGGCCGGCCTCGTGTTCGCCGGCGCGGCTGGTGGCGCGGTGCCGGTGCCGGTCGGCTGCGGCGTGCCGTTGAGAGCCGTGTCGACCGGCGGATTCGTATACGTGAGTCCGCCACCTTCGGCGTCGGAACGTCCCGCTTCCACGTCCACCGTCTGGGTCAGCGCATCACTGTCATTTGCGGTTGCGGGCTGCGGCGGAGCGGGCGCGATCGTCTCGGTCCCCCCGGCGCCGCCCGCCGCCTTCTCGCGTCCTTTACAGCCGGGAAACGCGAGCGCGAGCGCCGCGAGCACAACGAGCAACGAAACGATTGTCTTCTTCACGAAATCTCTCCAGTCCGCCACGCAATGCGTGCGGATCTGCGCTGATGCAATTTCGGTACAATGCACCGCCCATGGCGGACCGAAGAAGAATCGGCATTTTCGGGTGGGGCGTGGTCGCGCCGAAGTCTCCCAATATCAACGCGTTCGAGCAGAATCTGTCGCGCGCCGACAGCTGGCTCTCGCCGTTCACCGGCTACGGGCAGTCGAACTTTCTGGTCGGCTATCCGGAGTTCGACTTCGACGAATACCGCCCCTGGTTCGACGAGCGTTTCCCTCCCGCAAAGTTCGCGCAGCTCAAGGAAAAAATGGGTCCGATGGTGAAGTTCGCCGTCGGCGCGTTCATCCAGTCCCTCTCCCAGAACCCCGGTGTCGAGCAATACCTCCAATCCCTCGGCACCCGTTGCCACATCTACGTCGGCACCGGCCTCGGCGACATCACCGTGACGCAGCAGCAGGCTTTGCTGTTCGACCGCTCGATGCGCCGCTGGAACGAATTCTGGGCCGCGCCCGATCGCTGCGAGCCGCTCCGCCGTCATCTCGAGGACGACCGCGACGAATCGGCGCCGCCGAATCCGACCTCCTTCCCGCTGGGCACCGAGGAGTGGATCGATGCGAAACATGCGTGGGAGGCGTATTGGGCGGCGAAGAGTGACCTGCTCGCGCAGTACCTCGCCGAGGCGGCCGAGATCCACGGCGAGCCGGTTCCGCCATCGTCGGGCTCGGCGAAGCTCTCCTCGATCCGGCAGAAGCTGAATCGCATCCGCAGCCTCAATAAAAAGTACGCCTGCCCGGAAGAGCCGTGGGCGTCCGTTTCGCCGAATCTCCTCTGGAACATCGCCAACATCCCCGCCGCGCAGATCTCCATGCTCGGCAAGATCGTCGGCCCCGCTTACGCCCCGATTGCCGCCTGTGCGTCCTTCGGGATCGCCGCACGGATGGCGATGGACGCGATTCACGCGGGACACGCGGACGCGGTCGTGATCGGCATGACCGATCCCCCGCCGCACGAGATGGTCATCTCCGCGTTCTACAATGCGAACGTCCTCTCGGCCGACGCGGAAGTGTCGCGGCCGCTGACTGGACTCAAGGGGACGCATGTGGCCGGCGGCGCCTGCATCTGGATCGTCGGCGACGTCGAGCAGATGACGGCCCAGGGCTTCACGCCCCTTGGCCTGGAGCTGGTGGGCGTCGGGACATCATCGGACGCGCATCACATCATCACGCCCGCGAAAGGCGGTCCGCAGCTGGCGATGAAGGCCGCGCTCGAAGACGTGCAGGCCGGTCAGGTCACGACCTGGGACATGCACGCAACCGCCACTCCCGGCGACGCGACGGAGATCGAGAACTCGCTCGAGCTCTTACCCGCGGATGTGATTTTCACTGCCCGCAAAGGGACGTTCGGTCACGGCATGTCGGTCGGCGGGGGCTGGGAACTGACTGCGCAACACCTCGGCATGTCCCGCGGCCAGCTCTATCCGATGCCGCTCACGGAAGGCGAGCTGCACGCCGACGTGAAAGTGCACAGCGCCACGTTCGTCGACCGCCAGGGCCGCGAAGTCCCGCGCGGCTACTGCGGCAAGCTGAGCATGGGCGTCGGCGGCATCAACTCCTGCGTGATCTCCAGGCCGTGGGATGAGGAAGAGCTCGCAAAGATGCGGGAAGGGTGAGGCGAAGTTCCTCGGAGTTCCTCGGAGTTCCTCGGCGGCAACAGGTAACCGGCAACAGGTCGACCGAAATGAAAAAGGCGGACATTGCTGTCCGCCTTTCGTTTTGTTTCGCGCGACGTTTCGCGCCGGATTGTTAGGCGACGGTGACGTTCTGGGCCTGGAGGCCTTTCGGCCCCTGGGTCACGTCGAACTCGACGTGCGCTCCCTCCTGAAGGGAACGGAAGCCATTGCCGGAGATGGCGCTGAAGTGCACGAACACGTCCTCGCCACCATCGGTCGTGATGAAACCGAAGCCCTTGGCATCATTGAACCACTTGACAGTTCCGCTCTGACGCATGGGGTGGATCTCCTTTCATGAATCTGTGCAACCCGACGGAGATCCACAAGTGCTGCGTATCTTCCCGGAAGCTGCTATCTCAACAGGGTCTCGGAGAAACGCATTCCTAAGTTGACGGTGCAGCCGGCGGCTCTTCGTCGCGATTGAATGTATTCATCGCCCGCTTCAGATCGCCGCGCGCGAACAGCACCAGCGCATCGACACAACGTTCCACCGCCCGATCGACCAGCGGCTGCTCTTCGGCCGTGAATTCGTCCAGCACGAAGTCGCGCAGACGCCCCTGCTCCTGCGAGCCGATCCCGATGCGCAACCGCGGGAACTTTTCGGTTCCGATCGTGCCGATGATCGAGCGCATGCCGTTGTGCGTCCCCGCCGAGCCGTTCGGCCGGATGCGCAGACGGCCGAGAGGAAGATCGATGTCGTCATAGACCACGATCAGCTCCTCCGCCGATTCGAGATACGCATTCACGAGCAGCTTCACCGCGTCACCGGAGAGATTCATGTACGTGAGCGGCTTGGCGAGCATCACGCTGCCGCCGCCGACGCGTCCCGTGCCGGTGAGCGCGTTCTTCTCGTGCCTGTCGATCTCGATCCGGAACTTGCGCGCAAACGCGTCGAGCACCTGCCACCCGACGTTGTGCCGCGTCCGCTCGTACTCCGCCCCCGGATTGCCCAATCCCACGATCAGTTTCATGCGGCGGCGAAGCGTACAATGCGATCGATGGATGCGCTACCGCAGGAGATCGCGCAACACCTCGACGCGGTGCGCGCGCTCTGCGAAAAATACAGCGTGAAACGGCTGGCGATCTTCGGCTCGGCCGTGAAGGGAACGTTCGATCCGGCCACGAGTGATGTGGATTTCGTGGTGGAGTTTCAGTGGCATCCGGATCCGCTCGAACGGGGTCGCCGGTGGCTCGAGTTGTGGGAAGAACTGAAGAACGTCTTCGGGCGCAACATCGATCTGGTCGTCGCGTCGACGATCGACGATCCCTACATCGCGCGCTCGATTGAGACGGCTCACCTCGATCTGTATGCCGCTTGACGCCGAGGCAGAACGCCGCCTCGCTCATCTGCTAGAGGCGGGCGACGCAATCCTCACGTTCACCGCGGGCAAGACATTCGACGATTACCGAGGCGATCGCGTCCTTCGACTGGCAGTCGAACGGCTATTCACGATCGTCGGGGAGGCGTTACGGGAAGCGGCGCGCGCCGACGCGTCCGTCGAACGCGCGATTCCGGAGTACCGGATGATCGTCGACTTCCGCAACGTGGTGGTGCACAACTACGTGAAGCTGTTCGATGAAGCGATATGGCACATTCGCACCGTCGATCTCCCTATCCTCCTCGAACGCGTTCGCGCCCTTCTCTCGCCGGCCTGAGTACAATGCGATCGATGGATGCGCTACCGCAGGAGATCACGCAACACCTCGACGCGGTGCGCGCGCTCTGTGAGAAATACAGCGTGAAACGGCTGGCGATCTTCGGCTCGGCCGTAAAGGGAACGTTCGATCCGGCCACGAGCGATGTGGATTTCGTGGTGGAGTTTCTGCCCGGCACGCCCCGCGGCGGCTTCGATGACCCGAGCCTCAGCCTGACCGTCGATCTCGAGACTCTGTTCGGCCGGCGCGTCGACGTCGTCGAGCGCAGGAACATCGAAAACCCTTACTTCCGGCAGGTGCTCGACCTCACGGAGCGCACGGTGTATGAATCCGCTCGAGCAGCTTGAGCGCGACGCACGGCTGTGGCACGTGGAGCGCGCCGCGAGCGCAATCGTCCGCTACACGCAGGGGAGGACGGCAGCGGATTTCGCGACCGATGAACTGCTGCAGTCCGCGGTGGAACGGCAGCTGATCCTGATCGGCGAAGCGCTCGCGCGCGCAGTGAAAGCGGATCCCGACATCGCCGCCGCCATCGAGAGCACGCATGCGATCATCGCTCTCCGCAATCGACTCGTACACAACTATCCGGCGACGGATTGGCAGCGCATCTGGGAAATCGCCACAGGCGACCTCCCCATTCTCCTCGCCCGTGTCCGCTCCCTTCTCCCCTCCAGCTGAAATCCTTCCCCCATTCCTTCCCCTCCCCCTCTAAAATCGCGTCCGCATGGAAGTTCAGCGGCAGCGGATCGTCCTCATCGACGATAACGCGAACGATTTACAGGTCACGCGGCGCTTTCTCGAACGCCGCGGCTATGACGCCATCCCCGCGCTTTCGGGCGAAGAGGGGCTGCGTCTCGCGCATCAACTCGTCCCCGACGCGATCATCGTCGATTACCGCATGCCGGTCATGGACGGCTTCGAAGTCACGCGCCGCATCAAGGCCGATCCGGAACTGCAGACGATTCCGGTGCTCATGCTCACCGGCTCCGACTCGGCCGAGCACGTGGTCGAAGGACTCGGCGCCGGCGCGGAAGACTTCGTCACCAAAGGCTCGGACATCGAGATCGTGGTCGCGCGCCTCCGCTCGCTGCTGCGCATGAAGGCGTATCAGGATCAGCTGCGCCGCATGAACACGCAGATGACCCGCGACCTCCAGATCGCCCGCCGCGTGCAGGAAGCGCTCGTCCCCCAGCGCGCATTCGTCTCCGCAAAGCTCGACATCCGGTCGGCCTACATCCCCAGCGAAGTGCTCTCGGGCGATTTCTACGACTACTTCGTCCAGGACGACTCGATGTACCTCTTCGTGGCCGACGTCTCCGGCCACGGACTTCCTGCCGCGATCCTCGTGTCGCTACTCAAGAGCTACATCCACAGCGAGGCCGCCACCGATCGCTCGCTCTCCGATTTCATGGCACGCCTGAACGACTTTCTCTTCAGCGTCAGCCTTCCCACGCAGTTCGCCACCGCCGCGGTGTTTCGCATCGACAAAGGCGGCGAAGTGGTCTACTCGAATGCCGCGCATCCGCCGTTTCTTCTCTATCAGCGGGAACAGCGCAGAACCATCGTCCTCGAACAACCGTCGAATCTGCTGGGTGCAATGCCGAACATGGCGTTCGAGGAACACAGGGTGAACGTCGCCGCGGGCGACACGCTGTTCGTCTACACGGACGGCCTCACCGATCGCGTGAATCGCGACGGCGACTTTTACTCGATCGACCGCATCGCGGCGGTGCTCGAGAGCGCGCCGGATGCGGACGTGAACTCGATCTACGACGCCATTTACAGCGATGTCAGCAACTTCGCAGCAACGGAAGAATTCAAGGATGACATCGCGTTCGTCGTGACGCGCTTTCACTGATCCGCAATGAAAAAACTCCTCGGTCTTTTTCTTCTCGCCCTCGCTCCTTCTCTCTTCGCGCAGGATGCTGACCGCGTCCTCTATCCGGACGATTACAAGCCCTCCCCCTGCGCTCCCGACGCAAAGGTCACCTGCCAGGCGTTTCCGCAGAGCCGCGCATCCGAGTTCGCTGCCACGTTCCGCGGATTCAATCTGCACCAGGAATGGGCCGACGCGCACTGGGACGAGATGATGCAGGCGTTCCTGCCGCTCTGCCGCAAGATCTCGAACTGCTTCACGACGGTCGATAACGACTGGGTGTTCTGCACGGACATCATGAAAGACGAGTTCCTCGCGGCGTGCGACAAGTTCGAGAAGGGCTCGGACGATCACACGCAATGCGTGATGTTCGCGATGACCTATTACGTCGGCCTCGGCGCCAAGACGAAAGTCGACGCGCAGGCAAAGGCGTGCGTGAAGGCGCTCCCGCCCGCTCCCGAGAAGACGATGACGGCGTGGATGAAGCCGGCGAAGCTGAAGGTCGATCACGACGGCAGGATCTGGGTGACCGCGTATGACGCCGACACGCACATCCCGGTGCGCGCGCTCCTCACGATCGACGGCGGCGGAAAGCTGCAGTCGACCGACAATCCCGATCCCACGACCGGCTACCCTGCGATTTATCGCCTCCGGCTCAAGCGCGTCCCGAACGCGGAAGGCCACCGCGACGTGGTCGCACCCACGGCTACGCTGAAGGCCACCGGCTACAAGCCGTACACGTTCACGCTCCCCGTCGATGTGCCGCGCATGACGGTCGAGATGTCGCCTTGCCCCGATCAGTTGAAGGTCGGCCAGAACACGATCACCATCACCGCCCGCGACGCCGAAACCGGCAAGCCGGTCCGCGCACGCGTCATGGCCGAGGACATGGTCCTCGGCGACACGAACGTGCCGCTCGAACTGACGCTCACGCCCAAGGACAAGCGCCCGGAGATCTGGGTGACGTCGCTGTACGACCGCTATAACGACGTGGTGGTGGCGAAGCGGGGCGAGTGAAGTGGTCGGTTGTCGGTTTTCGGTTGTCGGTGAGCCATCGCCGAGGCAACTGATCACCGACAACCGAGAACCGACAACCCGCCGGCGGCGAAACGCCTACTCGTCGTCCTCTTCCAGCAACTCCTCCAGATCCCGCTCCGCCATCAGCTCCGGCGTGATGGCGGGATGGCGTTCGGTGCCGTAGTACCAGGCGGCCTTGATCTGCGGGGCGTCGGGGAACGAGCCTTCGTAGACGAAGCATTCGAGCGAGCGGAGGCGGCCGTTGTGCACGTGCACCGAGGTATCGGCGGGCGTCGATGCACCTTCGAGCTCCACCTGCAGGTCGTCGAGATGCAGCAGCTTTCGATCGATCGGCGCGGCGCTCGCCGGCACTTCGAAACGGGTCACGAAACCGGCGGACGTCCGTTCGCGATCACGCACCGTCGCTGCTGCGTATTGCACACGCAACGCGGCGAGCATCGGGTCGTCCCCCGCGAGGAGGCCCGTCATGACCGCAGCTTCGAATTCTTCGAGCGTCATGCGATGCGCTGCAGCAGTTCGACGGCCTGCGGCTTCTTCTCGTAGCGGACGTCGGTCGCGGCGATCTTCTCGAGATACTTCCGCGCCTCGGTCGCGTCATTGCGGCGCAGATGGCAGCGGGCGATCCAGAACCACGTGTCGACGACGTACTCGTTCTCGCTGAATCGATGCGTCTGCACCGCGCGCTCGAACGACGACACCGCCTCCTCGTAGCGCTCCTGCGAATACTGGATGCGGCCGAGGTGCGAGAGGGCGTCGAAGAAATCGAAGGAGCTCTGGTCGACGTTCGCGGCCACGCGGCGATAGAACGACTCCGCCTCGCCGTACTCGCGGCGATCGAAAAAGATCGCGCCGCAGAACAGAAGCGCGTTGCGGAAAAAGTAGGAGTTGAAGAACGGCTTGTTCTCGTCGAACAAACCGAGCGCCTCCTGGAACAGATGCAGCGCGTCGTCGTGATCCTGCAGCGCGTATGCGTTCAGCGCCTTGAGCGCGAGCGCCTGCGCGGTCACGTTGTCGTTCGGCGAGTAGCGCATCGATTGCTCGTGCAACTCCTTCGCCTTCACGTAGTCGGCTTCTTCGTGCGAGAGGTGACCGAGGATGACGTACGACTTGTACTTGATGTCGTTCGCCTCATCCGACTCCTCGGACGCACACGCCGCGCTGAACCCTTCCCGCGCTTTCGCGAGATCGCCTGCATACAGCGCGGCAACGGCGCGGTAGTACGTCGATTCGAGCGTGGTGAGGATCGACGTCTTCTCCCGTCCGGCGTCGTCGATGAAGCGGGTGACGAGCTGCGCGAGGAGCCGATTTTCGGAGGTAGGGTCGACGATGAAGTTCTGCAGGTAGACCAGCCGATTCTCGAGAATGCGCATCATCTCGAGCATCACCGTCACGCGCTGCTGATTCTCACTCGCCTCTTTGAACATCGCCGCGAGCTGACGCTGCAGCGACTGGTATTTGCCGTCGTATTCGCGAACGACGCCTTCGGAAAGCTCGCCCGGCTCGTTCTGCAATTTTGATTCGAGAGCGACACGCTGATCGACGAGCTGTCGTAAACGTGCCGCGAGATCGTTGCGGTCCATAACTAAAACCATACACCGGAAGCAAGGGGGGGACCAGAGCGGCGCTGTCGCGCCGGTTGTCCGTCGTCCGTTATCCGTTCAGGGAGAGTTCTCGCGAAAAAGCACCTTGAACGGACAACCGAGAACCGACAACAGCGGCCGAGAGGCCGCTATCTTTCCCTCTCCTTCATCGCCACTCCCTTGATTTCCAGCAGTCGAAATTCAATTTGTTTTTTGTCTTCGTCGATGGATTCGACGCGGATCTTGACGCGGTCGCCGAGGCGGAGTTCGCGGTTGGTGGACTCGCCGCGCATGGTGTGTTCTTTATCGTGATAGCGCCAGAAATCGCCGCCGATGGTTGCGACCGGAACCATTCCCTGCACGAAGATTTCGTCGAGCTCGACGAAGAGGCCGAACGGCGCGACGCCCGTGACGATGCCGGCGTATTCGTTGCCGACTTTGTCGCGCATGAAGATGACCTTCTTCCATTCGAGCACTTCGCGCGAGGCTTCTTCCGCGCGCCGTTCGCGTTCGCTCGACTGCAATGCGTACTGCGGATGCAGGCGCTCGATCTGCTGCAGACGATCGCCGATGAGCGGCCCGGTCGTGATCAGCTCGAGGAGACGCCGGTGCACGACGAGATCGGGATAGCGGCGGATGGGAGAAGTGAAGTGGCAGTAGTGCTCGAACGCGAGCGCGAAATGTCCACTGTTCTCTTCCGAGTAGAACGCGCGCTTCATCGAGCGCAGCACGAGATTGGTGAGGAAACGCTCTTCCGGACGCCCCGCCACTTCCTTCAATACACGCTGCAATTCGCCGGGACGGATGTCTTCCACGTTGCCGCGCAGCTTGAGCCGGAACTCTTTGAGAATCTCTTTTAGATCTTCGAGTTTCTGCGCGTCCGGCTGATGGTGGACGCGATAGAGGCCGGGCTGATTTGCGAGCACGAGCTCGCGCGCAACGGTCTCGTTCGCGCTGAGCATGAACTCTTCGATGATGCGGTGCGCGACGTTGCGCTCGGTGGGGCGAATCGCCTCGATGTCGCCGGCTTTGTCGAGCATCACCTCTGCTTCGGGGAGATCGAAGTCGATCGAGCCGCGCTGCTCGCGCCGGTTGCGCAGGATCTCGTAGAGCGTGTGCATCCGCTCGAAGTCTTCGATCAGATACTCGTAACGCCGGATGAGCTCTTCCGAGTTTTCCTGCGCGGGGAGATCGCGATCGGCGGCGCTCGGCTGTGCGACGCCGCGCGCGACCAGAATTGCGTTCACGTTCGTGTACGTCATCCGCTCTTTCGTGCGAATGACGGACTTGTAGATCCTGTGATCGACGAAGCGGCCGCGCGGATCGATCTCGATCTCACACGAGAACGTGAGCCGCTCGACTTTCGGATTGAGCGAGCAGATACCGTTCGACAACCGCTCCGGCAGCATCGGCACCGCGCGTCCGGGAAAGTAAACCGACGTCGCGCGTTCGAATGCTTCCGCGTCCAGCGCACTCCCCTCGGTCACGTAATGCGCGACGTCGGCGATGTGCACGCCGAGGAGGAAGTT
>JALYOB010000010.1 GCA_030857085.1 Acidobacteriota bacterium
GGTGCAGATCGAGCCGTTCCCCGTCGTCGGCCGCGTCACCCGCGGCGGGAAACCGGTGCATGCGGAGGTGCGATTCGCAAGCGGCAGCGCGGTCACGACCGGCGGGACGGGAGAACTGAACGCGCTCCTGCCCCGCGGCCCGAAGAACAATCTCATCGACATCCGCGCCTGCGACGGCTCGTTCCGCTACGTCCACATTCCGAAAGAAGAACCAGCGGCAAACCAGCGTCTCGAGATCGACGTCCCTGTGACGTCGGTCTCGGTCGCGGTATCGGATGCGGCCACCGGCGCGCCGCTCGCCGATGCCGCGCTGCGCGTCGTGGTCGTCAAGTCGATGGAAGACGAGGCGGCGTACTACAGCCGCACCGCAACCACGGACGAGAGCGGCACCGGCAAGGTCGAAGGCATTCCGCCCGAGCGGAAGCTGATCGTCTGCGCACGGAAGGAAGGCTTCGACAAAACCTGCATCACGTCACCATTCGAACTGAAGGCGGACGAAGCGAAGCAGCTTGCGATCCGCCTCAATCCCGCCGCGACACACACCGGACGTCTCACCGGCGTGTCGCTGCCCATCCGCGCGGGACGGCTCTCGTGGGTCTCACCGGAGGGCACACTGCTCGAAGAGACCGAGGTGCGTAATGACGGCACATTCGGCTACCGGCAATTTCACGCCGCGCCGGCGTCGATCGTCTTGGTCTCCGCAAGTCATCCGCTGACCGTTTTCCCCGCCATCTCTTCGGGTGCCGCGATGCTCGAATTACCGGTGCCGCAGGCGCCGAGCCGCAGCTTCGAAGTGCGCTTCCCCGCCGACGCGCGTCGCAGTGGCGCACGTCTCGCGCTCGTCGTCGGCGGCGTGCAGATCCCGACGCGTGCCTACGTCCACCACCAGCTCTACCACGGCGTGCAGCCCGACATCGTGGCCGGCCGCCCGGTCATCATTCGCGATATCGCCCAGACCGCGCCGATCTCCGTCCGCTTCGGCCCCGATCCGAACGACACCTCATTCGCAGGCGTGCCGGACGTCTTCGGCAACCCTCTCGCCGCCGCCGCGTTTCCGCAGGTCGTCGTGAATGGGCCGGTCGTCGAGTTGATGGAGTAGAGGGTCAGGCGAAAACGACGGGCGGTCGCTTCAAGCCACGCGCGGTGAATTTCCATGCAGACTCTCATGAAGCCGTGCGCGACGCAGCGCAGCTGTTCGGCGGGTGAGACTGACGCGACGCGCGGTCGCATTCAGTATTTTCGTGAGAAGTAAGCGACCGAGAACGCTCTTATCTGATCGCGGCCGGAGTGAAATCTTCCTCCGGTCCCAACAGACGCCTAAACTGGCACCTTCTATAAACGGGGGGCAGACTAGAAATGGCGAGCACTGTCGGCGAAGTGCTGGATCAACTCGTGCCTTTGTTCGAGAACCGGATCAACCTCAAAAAACTGAGCACCGTTAGCGAGCAGCGACTTGTGCCTTTTGTGGGGGCCGGACTGTCCGTTCCCTTCGGCTTTCCTGGGTGGACGACCTTTCTAAGCGATGCCGCCGCGAAGGCGGGCGTCAGCGATGAGGTATCGGAGCTCTTCGTAGCCGGTGATTACGAAGGCGCCTGCGCATGCATCGCCGGCCGACTTGGTCGTGCAGTTTTCGAGAATCTGGTGGAGGACGCATTCGGGCGTCCTCCGGACGACGTACCGCTTGCAGCCGTCGCAGTGCTACCTCGAATTGCGCGGGGCCCGGTCATCACGACAAATTTTGATCACGTTCTCGAGACAGTCTACAGAAACTCGGGACATCCCTTCGAGCAGGTACTGTGGGGAGCGCGGTCCAGCGCGGTCGCAAGCACGCTATACGACAACAATCATTATCTTCTGAAGATTCACGGCGATGTCACAGACCGCACCGATCGCGTCTTCACGAAATCGGATTACCTGGCGCAATACGGCTCTGAGGATCCCGACTCCTTCGATTACGCGCTGCCCCTTCCGGCTGCGCTCAGGCGCATGTTCACCACCCGGTCAATCCTCTTTCTCGGCTGCAGTCTCCAACACGACCGAACCACGCACCTGCTGGAGTCCCTTGCCGCGGACGACCACGAGATTCCGCTTCATTTTGCGGTGATCGAAATGCCGTCGAATACCGCCGCAGCTCAGGAACGCCTTCGCGTTCTCTCGGAAAGTAATATCCTGCCGATCGTCTATCGCACGTCGTTTCACGACGACGTACGCGCGATCCTCGAGGCGCTCACCGAACCCGAGTCGCTCCGCCGTGTCACTCGTGACGAGATGACGGCGGGCTTCGCAGCTGATCCAGGACGTCTGCTCAATCAGGCTGAAGCGGAACGCCTGTTCGGGGCTTTTGCATCCGCTGCTGCGCGTTACGAAGCGCTCTTCACCGGCGAAGACACCGACATGGACATCCGCGCACAAGCGGGTGCGGCTCTCGCGCTATGTGAGTATCAGCTGGGGAACCTCGAAACAGCCCTGAGCACGCTCGATGCGACACTTGACCGCTTTACAACATGGCTCTCGCCGGAGACGAGATTCATTGCGGAAATCACCCGGCCATCGGTGTTATTCGCGCTTGGCCGATGGGATACGGCTCAGGCGGCGTTCCACAAGCTGATCGCACGTGCCGGAACGCTTGACTCGCGCCAGCGATGTGAGATTTACAAACGAAGCAATATGTTCTTGTTGCACGACGACGCGATGACGTATCTGCGCGGCGCGGAGGCGGAACTGGCCGAGGACGAGCAGGATCCTCTCTATTGGGAACTCCGGCACAATATCGCCTGCAACCTCATGCTCGTTGGGGAGATCGACGAAGCAAAAAATCTCTTCGAGAGCTGCCTCCAGCCCTTCCGCACACTCAGCCCCTACCGTCTCGTCTACCCGCTCAACAATCTCGGCATCATTGACATGCGACAGGGGCGGATCGGAAATGCGCGCCGCCACTTCCGCGAGATCATGGGGATGCAGGTGACGCTGTTCGAACACGTGTCCGCGGAATGCCATCTCGCCATCCTTGACGTGCTGACGGGAAGACTCGAGCGAGCGCAGAACACGCTCGCCGCCCTGGCGCGCCGCGTCGAGTCCTCGTCCGAAGCGATCCTGCAGGATCTCGTTTTCCACAATCTTGCGTGGGTCGAACATCTCAGAGGCGACGACGATCGCGCGCTGCGGCACCTGAGACACGGCATCCCGATTCGTCGAAATCTCTGGTTCGACCTGCGGCGCGCGCTGCGCGACCGCGTCGAGCGGCAGATCACGCATTCGACGGCAACGCAGCCGGCCGCAATGACCCCACGCCGAGACATTTGGCTGTTCGAGACGGAGTGGGAGTTCAGCGAGTTGTGGTTCTGGGAGTAACAAATGCCCACGTCGCCAGACGGCCGGCTTCACGTCCTCTTGTTGTATGAAACCCGCCCCGAAATCATCCCAGCGCATGTCCCGGCCGACGCGTTCATGGAGTTCGATACGCCTGAAACCGTCGACGCGATTGTCTCTTCTCTGCGCTCGCTGGGGCACGTCGTCACGTCGCTTCACTCTCAGGAGAACGCAGCCGAGCGGCTGTTCGGGTTACGCCGCGAGATCGACGTGGTCTTCAACTGTTCTGCAGGATTCGGCACCCGCTTCCGTGAGTTGATGCCCGCGGCGCTATGCGAGCACCTGAACCTGCCGTACACCGGATCGGATCCGATGGCCCAAGCGCTCTCCGCGAACAAGCACGCGACGAAGCTCATCGCACAGAGGGCAGGGGTGAGAACACCGAGGTGGTGGCTCAGCGACGGGCCGCCATCCGACGATTTTGCCGCCGATGCTTCGGTCGTCATCAAGCCGAATTTTGAAGGAACGAGCATTGGCATTCGCGGCCCGATCAAAGTTTGCGATTACGCTGAAGTACATCGCGCTATGCAGGAGGTCGTCGCGCTTTACGGGCAGCCGGCGATCGTCGAAGAGTTTGTGGCCGGCTACGAAGTCACAGTGCCGATCCTCGGCAACCCTCCCGTCGCCTTGCCTCCGCTGACCCTCACACCCGATGGAACGCCGCGCGCTTCGGAGTTGATCTTCGACTCCGTTCGGAAGAGCGACGCTACCACCGGGATTTCGTGGATCTGCGCACCGTTTGGCGCCGCGATTCTGGACACATTACGTTCGGCGGCTCGCGTAGTTCATGAGGCGCTCGGCTGTCGGGACTTGTCGCGGAGCGACTTTCGCGTGACGGAAACAGGGGAGGTCTTTTTTCTGGAGCTGAACGCAACACCGCAAATCGGTCCGGGGAACAGTTTCATGAAATCCGGCGCAAGCGACACGTTCGCCGGGCTGCTTCAGCGCATCCTCGACGTTGCACTCAGCCGGTATCCACACTGCCGCGTCGGTACGCGCTAGCAAGACGGCGTGGCCTGAACCCGTGGCGTCGACGCTACACTGCCGCCCTGGTTCATTTCCCCACGTGTTCACGTTCTGACCACGGAGCTTTATTGAAATCACGGTGCCCCGCACATTGCAACGCGAGCGCTTTTCTGTGATCCGCGGCATCACATCGATTGATGGCGAATCCGATCAAACAAACACGCCTCACGTCGTTGTTCCGCCATTGCCCCCCTTTAAAACACAGTCCCCTGCCCGATCACCTTCACCTTCGCTCCCCGTTCGCGCGCACGTTCGATCATGTCTTTGGTGCCGCCGGGGCCGTCGCCGCTCTGGCCGTTCCATAGCGCGAGGACGGTCAGGTGACGGCCGCCGTGCACGAGCGCGCGGCTGAGCATCCAGAGATTCGCGCGCTCCCACACCGTGTACGTCCCCTTCTTCTCGAACAGCCAGTCGGGCAGTTCCTGCTGCTCCTGCAGGATGCGCGGCTTCGATGCGGCGAGCAGCGCGTGAAAGCGGTCGTGCCAGTCGCCCTGTGACGGTTCGACCGAGGCGCGGGCGTAGAGGTCGGGAGGGAGGGCGAGATAGACCGCGGTCGGAATCCCGCGGCGGCGCAGCGCCTCGTGAAACAGGATGTCTCCCCCGCTCGCAGCGCCCGCGACTCCGATCGCATTCGGATGCGCGTCGAGCACGCGATCGATTTCCCGCGCGATCTCGGCCACCGCGAGGGAGACTTTCGATTCGGGAAAGCGCGGCACCGGGCGGTTCGGCTCATCGACGCGATGACCGGTGAAGAGAATCACGTGAGGAGGTTCTTCGCGCGGCTTTTCCTGCGCCTCCTTCATCGCATCGAGCGCCTTCTTTGCCGCGTCGCCGTGAATGTCGAGATCGCGGAAGATCTCCAGCTGATGGCGCACCGCGCCGATCTGAAACGGCGTGATGGTCGCGGTGCGTTGCGCGTATCGCGCGGCAACGGCCGTGCCGTTCATCCCTGCATAGAAATCGAGATCGGCGAGGCTGACCTGCGCCCACTTGCGATTCTCGTCCGTCGCATCGAGCAGCGCCGCCTGAATCGACATCCGCACCGCGCCGGGCAGCTGCGAGAGCAGCTGCTCGTACGGCTCGAGCTCGCGCGCCGGATTGTCGTGCAGAGCGCCCCAGAGATCGGGCTGCGCCTGCGCGAGACGCACCAGCAGCAGCGCACATGCGAGTGCATTCACGCCCGGATAAAAGTTGCCGAGGTTCAGGAGATAGGCATCGCGGTAGGCGTCGCAGGCGGTGCGAAGCAGAGGCGACGTCAGCGCCGCGCTCCGTTTCTCCTCGAGTGACGGCTGATCGCGCCATGCTTCGATCCACTCCTGCTTCGCGTTGCGTGCGCGCAGCGCGAGCGCTTCCGAACGTTCCCGCTTCGACGCGCGTGGATGCTGCAGAACGCGTTCGACCGCATTCTCCGCGCGAGGCAGATCGCCGAGGCGCTGATAGATCGTCGAGAGCAGATGATTCGCCTCGACGTCATCCGCATCGCTCGCGCGAATGCGCTCCCACGTTTCCTTCGCCGGCTCGAACGCGTTCGCCTGAAACAGCGCGTGACCGATGTGACGCAGACCGGCGATCTCCCACGGCAGGCCGGCGATCTCGGTTGCCAGCAGCACCAGATCGGCGATGCGCGAATCGCGATCGATCGCGTCATCGCACACTTCCCGCACCTTCTCCGAGAAATGCGGCGGTACGACGAGGAACGACTCCGCATCCTGTTCCGCGAGGCCCGGCAGCAGCGCGAACACAGGACTGTCCGTCTCTTTGTTCGTATTGAGCGTCTGGTCGATCGACTGCACGAGCGCAGCGAGAGCGGCCTTCGGCGCATTGTGATCGTAGAGAAGATAGCGATCGGTGAAGAGATCGAACGGGATCTTGTCGATGTCCGAACGAATGAGAATCGTGTGCTTCTTCACCAGCGAGTGACGGATGCCGAGCTCATAGAACACATTCGCGTTGTGGATCGACAGATCGGCGATCACCAGATCCGCGGTGAGCAACATGCGGAACATGTCCGTTCGGATGTTTCCCGACTCGAGGATCTCGAGCGTGGTCGCCTTCTGCACCCCGAACTCCGCGAGCGCGGGGCCGATCAGATCGCGATGAATCGCGTCAAAGTCGACGCCCGATTTCTCGCCGAACGGCCGGATGACGAATGCGTTGCTGATCTTCTTCATGTCATGCAGGGAAGCGTTCGAAGTGTTCGGGCTTCACCTTCTGCGTGGCGACGGCGCGGCCGACCTGCTGCAACTTCGGAATGGCCTGGATGGAATCGAGCTGCTGCACCGTCTCCGGAACGATCGACTTCAGCCCGAGCGCGTCCAGCCCTTTGCGCGTGAGCTCCGCGTTGTAGCGCACGTACGTGAACAGCTTCTCTTTCACCGGACCGCCCGCGCCGATCATGTCGCCGATCTCACTGTCGAGTTCATCGCCCGCAAGCGTGTCACCGAATGTGCGGCAGAGAAAATCCTGCTCGTTGAGCGCCGCGAACATGAGCGCCGAGGGAATCGACGAGGCGTTGTAGAGAAGGTTCATCTGGCCGGGACGCAGATCGGCATTCGCGGAAGCAGCGGTGCCGGTGCCGATCGAAACGAGCAGCATCTGATCGCGCCCGGTGGGCCAGCGGAGGTTGTACGGTTCGACGGTCGCCATGAGGAAAAGCTGGAACGCGGGATTGTTGTACATCGTCATGCCGCCGTCGACGAAGATGAAGCGCTGTTTCCCGACGTCGACCACTTCGGGCGGAAAGTACGTCGGCGCGGCCGTGCTTGCGCGCACGAGCTGCCAGAGCGGTAGATCGAGATTGCAGTCGTCGCGATCGCGCGCGCAGTACTTTGCGTGCGGATTGTTCGAGAGCGGCCAGGGCGAATCGGTCGTCGCGTTGCGCAGGACGATCATGAGCAGCGTGCGCAGCTTGCCGCTGCCGAGCGTCGCATGCTCGCCGATCACCTCCCGCAGCTTGCGCGCGAGCGGCTCGTCTTCGAACTTCGC
Organism: Acidobacteriota bacterium; assembly: GCA_030857085.1. Classification (GTDB taxonomy): domain Bacteria; phylum Acidobacteriota; class Thermoanaerobaculia; order Gp7-AA8; family Gp7-AA8; genus QHVT01. The sequence goes on from JALYOB010000010.1 coordinate 7,381, forward strand.
GTGCAGCTGCCGCAGCCATCCGGCGCGGTTGAACATCGCCGGACCGCTGGCGATGTAGAAGTCGCGCACGTCGCTGACGCGCATGCCGAGAGAGAGACAGGTGGCGATGATCGCGCCCGTGCTCGTGCCCGCGATGTAATCGAAATAGTCGGCGAGGACGAAGTCGTCGCCGCGGCGGAGACGCTTCTGCAGCAGCGCCTCGATCTCGGCCAGGATCTCCACCGAGATCATCCCGCGAATGCCGCCGCCGTCGAGCGCGAGCAGCTTCCGCTGCCGGTTCGGATCGCCTTCCAGTTTGTCCGTGAACGACTTCGCCATGGTCACTCCTCCCGCATGGGAGAGCCTGCGAACGCAGTTTTTCCTACCCCTCAGGGTAGGGGAATCCCCCTCGCCCGTCGGTCCTTAATTGCATAGAGCCAGTAATCCGCGATTCCCTTCCGGCGGATCACGCCACTGCGGATCTTTTCGCGGTACGTGCAGGCGTGGAGCGCAATGACTCCATGACGGTATTCTGCACGCGTACGGCACGCTGTTGATGAGCTTTCCAGGCGGGGCGCACGTTCTATTTACGGCTGATCTACAACCTTCCGTCGGCAAACGACAACCCCTGAGGCTCATTTGCCGAGGAATGCGCCTTTGAGCGTGCGGTCGGAGGCGACCCATGCTTTGATGACCGTGAAGAGAATCACCGACGTGAACGTCGCGGCGCCCCACAACAGCACCGCTTCAATGGGAAGGTTCGACCAGGCGCGGACGAAAATCCCCACCATCGCGTTCGGCTCATATGCCCACCAGCCATAAGGAACGCCCAGCGTCGCTTCCCACAACAGACTCACCAGCACAACAAAAAAAAGCGTGGCCGAAAATGCCCGCCAGTTGATCAGCGGACTCGCCGCCCGCAGAAACCCGGCACTGGGTACGATCGCCAGCAGCGTGAGAAACGTAAAGTAGCCGGGAAATCCCGGCGAATCCGTGAAGAAGTTCTTGTAGACGTACGCCGCTGCAATGAGCACGAGCCCCGTCACCACAGACGGCCAATGGAACTGCAGCAGTTTGCCTGGGATGCCGGTGCCGGAATGGTAGGCGCTGAGGAAAGACTCGTCGAACCAGATGTACAGCAGCAGCACCACGATCGCGCCGGTGATGTAGAAGATGTACTCCTCGATCGGCACAGGAGCGCCGAGGGCGGGTGCCTTGATGCGGAGCGTGGCGCCGGCATTCGGAAACTCGAAGAAATACTGAGCAAAGAGAAAGTCGAGCATCACGCCGATCCCGAACGTCAGCAGCGCCGTGATCCAGAACGCCCGCCGCGGAATCTTCAGATGCTCCTTTGGGATCAGCCAGTAACCGAATCCGACGATCGGCACGATCCACAGCAGCAGACTGACCGTATAGCCATAAGGCGACGTCTCCACTCCGGCCGGGAATTCCGGCGTCGACGGCACCTTGACTGTATGCAGCGTCAGGAACGCCGGCACCGCGATGAACAGCAGCAGCACGAACACGACCTTCACCGCCTGCGGCTGCGCGGGCGCGCTCACAGAGCCTGACTGAGTCATGCCTCGACCCTCCGTTCCGATGATCCGATGGACTGGTGTGCGGCGAGTTTACGCCTGCCTTGTTTCTTTCGATAGTGAAAGAAGGCCGTGCGGTTGACGATCCGTCATTCGGCACCTATAGTGGTCAGCAGCTCCAGCAACAATTCACAACCGTAGTCACAACGTGCGCACCATTCCCTGATCGTCGGAGGAACGTCGATGGATCTGGACATTGCCATTGTGGGCGGAGGCGTCTCTGGCGCTTACAGCGCCTGGCGTCTGCAACAGGAGCTCGGCGCCGAGGCGCGCATCGCGCTCTTCGAATACAGCAACCGGATTGGCGGCCGGCTCTTCACCGTCACACTGCCCGGCCTTCCGAACGTGAAGGCGGAAATCGGCGGGATGCGCTACATCCCCAGCCAGCATCCGACGGTGACGAATCTCATCAATCATCTCAAGCTGCCGACCAAGAACTTCCCCATGGGCGCGCCCGATCCGCAGGGCTCGAAGTGCAATCTGTTTTATCTCCGCGGCAAGCATCTGCGGCTGCACGAGCTCAATGATCCCGACAAGGTGCCCTACAACATGGCCTGGTCGGAACGCGGCCTCGGCCCCACGAATCTGCAGGTTCAGGTGATGAACAACATCTACCCGAACTTCGGCAATCTGAGCCTCTGTGACCAGATGAAGGTCAAGGCGTTCGGAAAGCCGCTCTGGCAGTTCGGTTTCTGGGATCTCATGTACCGCGTCCTCAGTAATGAGGGTTACCAGTTCATGAAAGACGCGGGCGGTTATGACGCGAACGTCGCCAATGCCAACGCTGTCACGCAACTCCCCGCGACCGAATACAGCGACGAAACGAAATTCCTCACGCTCCGCGACGGCTACGACCAGCTCCCGATCACGCTCGCCCGACAATTCTGCGACGAGATGAAAGGGGGCATCGATCCGAAGGAACGCGTGCGGATGAATTCGCGCCTCGCGGAGATCCGCATTCACGATACCGGCGAGTATCGCTACGAGCTCATTTTCGAGCCGACCATTACGGAGAATTACAAAACCCGCCTTCACGAAGAAGGGACGCAATACACAGTACGGGCGAAGAAGGTCATCCTGGCGATGCCGCGCCGCTCGCTCGAATTGATCAGGAGCACGTTCTTCGACGATCCATGGCTGCGCGCGAACATCCCCTCGGTTCTCATCCAGAGCGCGTTCAAACTCTGCCTCGCCTATGAGCGCCCATGGTGGCGTTCTCTCGGGCTGACCGCCGGCCGCTCTGTGACCGATCTGCCGATCCGGCAGGTCTACTACTTCGGCACGGAGGCGGAACAGGAGGGAGGATTGCCCTTCCTGAATTCGCTTCTGATGGCGAGCTACAACGACATCAGCACAGTGCCGTTCTGGAAAGGGCTGGAGCTCGGGAAAAAGTTCGAAGGCTATACGCCCTCCTGTCTGGAACGCGGCGTCGACAAGATCGTCCCGGACATGGAGTTCCAACCCACGGACGAAATGGTTTACATCGCGAGCAAACAGGTCGCGCAGGTACATGCGCTTCCGGAAATCCCGCAGCCGTATTCGGCCGTGTATCACTCCTGGAACGAAGATCCGTATGGCGGCGGATGGCACGAGTGGAAAGCCAATTACCGGCTCGACCAGATCATGTGCAGGATGCGCAAGCCGGTCGAAGCGGAGGACATCCACATCGTCGGCGAGGCGTATTCGTATGGACAGGGATGGGTCGAGGGAGCGCTCGACACCGCCGAATCGACATTACAGTATTTCTTCGGACTCAAGCGGCCGTCGTGGCTGCCGAAGAGCAAAGAGAAAGACCTGATGCCCATCCCCTGCCCCGGCGGCTGCGGCGACGATCTCGACGGCTGCATCGAGTTCAAAAACCCGAAAGATCTCGAGAAGATCACCCCCAACTGCCTCAAGCCGGTCGAGGAGGGCTGACGCATGACCACCACTGTGGCGACTTACATTCTGCAGCGCCTGCAGCAATGCGGCGTGGAGCATCTTTTCGCCGTTCCGGGCGATTACGCGGGACCGTTTCTCGAGGCGCTCGATCAATTCAGCGGGATCGAACGCGTTCCAAACATCAACGAGCTCGGAAGCGGCTATGCGGCCGACGGCTATGGGCGCTACAAAGGAGTCGGTGCGGCGTGCATTCAGTACGGCGTCGGCGGCTTCAGCATCCTCAATTGCACCGCCGGCTCGTTCGTCGAGCGCGTGCCGGTGGTGGTCATCTCCGCCAGCCCGAAAACCAAAGACCGGCTGCTGGAGAAAAACGAGGAGATTCTTTTTCATCACAGTACCGGCGATCTCCGCGCCGACCAGATCGTGTTTCAGAACGTCACCGTCGCCTCGGAAATCATCCGCAGCGGCGAAACGGCGCCGGAACAGATCGACCTCGCGTTCACGGCCATGCTCACGCACAGCCGTCCGATTTACATCGAAGTCTTACAGGACGTCTGGACGATGAACTGCGCGGCGCCGGAGGGAACGCTCGCGCCCACTGTGCAGCGGAGCAATCCTCACGCGCTCACGGCCGCCCTCGACGCAGCATGGGCGCGCCTCCAGGCGGCCAGCCTGCCGGTGATCTGGGCCGGTGTCGAGATCAAACGCTATGGTCTCGCCGGCACATTGCAGGAACTCGTCGAGGCCAGTGCCGCTCCCTTCACCACCACAAGCCTCGGCAAGACCGTGCTCGATGAGTCGCAGCCGCAATTCATCGGCACGTATGCAGGACCGGCATCTCCTGAATGGACGCGAAAAATCGTCGACGGAGCAGACTGCATCCTCGCCCTCGGCACCATCATTACGGACGATTACCTCGACATCATGGCCAACAGCTTCGCGGCGATGATCGAGGTGAACGACGAAGAAGCGCGCATCGGCTATCAGTATTACCAGCAGGTCACACTGAGGGATTTTCTGGAAGGGCTGGTCGCGCGCTTCAAGGAACACGGGCCGCTCGAGTTCAACATGCCGGCCGCCGACCTCGAGCCGCCCCTGCACAACAAGCCGGAAGACCCGCTCACCTACAACAACTTCTACGACGAGCTCTCGAACTTTCTTCAGAGCGAAAACCTGTTCGAGCAGAGTTCACTGATCCTCGGCGAAAGCACCTCGCTCTATGTTTTCGGCAATCTGTTCGGCATGCCGCAGGACAGCTTCGTCGCGCAGGCGGCGTGGGGCTCGCTCGGACACGAAACCGGTTGCGCGCTCGGCGTCGCCCTCGGCAGCGGCAGGCGCCCATTCGTCGTCGCGGGCGACGGCGGCTTCCGGATGATCTGTCAGGAAATGTCGAGCCTCGCCTATCACAAGAGCAATGCGGTCGTGTTCGTGATGAGCAACAACGCGTACGCAATCGAACAGGCATTCGTCGACATCAACGCCTTCACCCCCAATGGCGCATTTGCCGCGTTCGACGTTCTGCCGGTGTGGGATTACGTCGCGCTCGCACAGGCATTCGGCGCAAAAGGGCATCGCGTGCAGACGATCGAAGAACTGCGTGCAGCGCTCGCCACCATCAAAGACGTGCAGGGCGTGCCGTCACTGGTCGAGGTGGTCATCCCGCAGAAAGATCTCGCACCGCAGCTCGCCCGCCTCGCCGCAACGCCGCCGCCGAAGCGAAAATACCGGCGCGCGTAAAACGATGAAACGCTGGTGGCTGCTCGCATTCGCTCTTGCCGCGACGATGCTGGTCGCGTTCTTTGCCGTCTCCAGCGCAGGCATCAAAGTGCTCGAAGATCCGAGCGAGGCGATGCGCGCGACGCGTCCGGCTGCCGCGGCCATCGGCGTGCTGCTGCTCGTGGCGGACGTGGTGCTGCCGGTGCCGTCGAGCCTCGTCATGGTCGCTCACGGCGCATTGTTCGGCGTCTTCGGCGGCACGCTGCTTTCGCTCCTCGGCTCGGTCGCCTCCGCATGCACCGGATTCGCGATCGGCCGCGCGGGCAACAACGCCATTCGCCGCTTCGTCACCGAGCGTGAGCACGAACGCGCGGGTGCGATGCTGCAGCGCTGGGGTCTGGTGGCGGTCGCAGTGAGCCGCCCCATTCCCATCCTCGCCGAAACCGTGGCCATCCTGGCCGGCAGTTCGCCGGTGACATGGGCGCGATTCACGCTCGCTGCCTTCAGCGGCTCGATCGTTCCCGCCGCCGCATACGCGTGGGCGGGAGCGCACGCGCAGGGCTTCGTGATGCAGTCGGTGATCTTCGCCGGCGTCATCGCGGCCGGCGCGCTGCTCATGCTCGTCAGCCGCCGTCTCGCGCCTCCTGCCGCCGCAAATCGGGGGTAGGGAAACGCATCGTTCCATCACTCCTTCTATGGAGGGGGCATGGTCCGAACCCTGCGAATTCTCGCGATGCTTCTGCTGTGCGTGTCGCTGGCGGCGGAGGAGCCCGCGCCTGCGCCGCGCGCCGGCATGGTCATCACCGTGGAGCGGGAGGCGATTCCGCGCGAGGAAGCTGCGGCCGCGGTGACGGTGCTCGATCGTCAACAACTTGACCACCTCCCCGCCACCTCGCTCGAGGCGCTGCTCGCCTACGCGCCCGGCATCACCATGATGTTCGACAGCGGCACGAGCGGCGCGCCGATGATCACCTCGCGCGGCTTCTTCGGCGGCGGCGAAGTCGAGTACGTGAAGCTGCTCGTCGACGGCGTGCCAGCGGGCGATCCCGAGTCGGGCAATGCAGACTGGCGCCGCTACCGCACCGCGGCGATCGAGCGGGTGGAAGTGCTGCACGGCCCCGGCTCCTCGCTCTACGGCGACACGGCACTCGGCGGCGTCGTGCAGCTCTTCACGCGCGACACGCTGGACGACGGCAATGGCCTCCTGACGCTGCAGGGCGGCAGCTTCGGCACGCGCGAGCTCGACGCCTCCTACATCACCGACCTCGGCGCGTATCGCTTCGCACTGCACGCCGGCAGCGCCGGCAACGACGGCTTTCGCGAGCACGCGGGCGCGAGCGATCGCACGCTCCAGCTCTCGCTCGCACGCACCGCCGCCCGCTCGCGGTGGCGCCTCGAGGCGTCGGCGGCGAGGAAAGACCGCCGCGAGCCCGGGCCGCTCCTGCGCACGGAGATCGACGCCGATCGCACGCAATCGAGTCCGCTCTTCCGCTTCGATCGCGACGAGACCGGCCGCCGCCGCATCAGCGCGACCTACGAACAGCTCGGCGCGACCGAGATGCTCGCAACCGTGCACGCCTCCAGCCGCGAGGGCGACACCAAGCGCACGCTCCTCCTCGCGCCCGGCTTCGGCTCCACCGCGCTGCGCACGCTCGATACGCGCACGTTCGGCACGACCTTCGAGGCCGCACGCGATTACGGCGTTGCTGCCGTTCGCGGCGGCATCGATCTCGATCGCGCATCGCTCACCGGCCGTTACGCATCGGTCGGCAACGACGGCGAGGCCGCGGGCATCGTCGCCTCGCAGCGCGGACGCCGCGATCGCGCGGGCTTGTTCCTCACCGGCGCGTGGAACGTCTGCGCGCATTGCCGTGTGAGCGCGGGACTGCGCCGCGACGAACTGCGCGACGACTTCGGCAGCATCTCCCGCAACGCCTCCGCATGGTCGCCCCGCGTGGGACTCACGATCAGCTTCGGCGGCGCATCGGCGTTCGTGCAGCTCTCGCGCGCATTCAAAGCGCCGACTCTCGATCAGCTCTTCGATCCCCGTCCCTATCCCGACGGCGCCGGCGGCACGTTCACCGTCTCCAATCCCGAGCTTCGTCCGCAACGCGCGCGCAACGTCGAAGCGGGCATCTCGCGCGCGGGAGCGACGTACGACTTCTCCGTGGTCGCGTATCGCATGCAGGTCCGCGACGAGATCGACTTCGACCCGCAGACCTACAGCTACCGCAACATCGGCAGCAGCCTGCACCGCGGCATCGAGGCGAGCGCCGGTTTCGCGAAAACCGCGCGCATCTCGCCGCGCGTCACGTATGCGTGGACACGCGTCGCCGACGCCTCGACGCCCGATCGTCAACTCAAGAACATCCCCGAGCACGTCGCGCAGCTTCTGCTGCATGCAACGCTGCTGACACAGACCAGCGCCGACGTTATCTATCGCTGGAGCAGCGGTACGACCCTCGATGACGCAGCGCGTTTCGCAACACCTGACATCTCGCGCGTCGACCTCCGCCTCGCGCGCGACTTCGGCCGCGTGCGCGTGCATCTCGACGCGCTCAACGCGCTCGACGCGCAGTACAGCGAAGCGGGCTATGTGCTGTTCGACTTCGCATCGCGGCGCTTCCTTCCCTTCGAGTTCCCCGCGCCCGGGCGGATGATCCGCGCCGGCGCAACGTGGAGGTTCTGAGAGTGAGCTATCTCGACCCCGTACGCCTTCATTTCGCCGGACAGTTCCAGGCCGATCCGTCGACGGTCAACAACGTCACCGCGTACTACGACAACGTCAATTTCAAGAAGGCGTATCAGGAGCAACGGCCCGGCATGTGGAATCCCGAGGGGAGCGGGGCGTGGCGGCTGGTGAATTGTGTGGTGACGCGCGTCTGCTACGCCGACGGCACATCCACCACCGATCCGAGTGTCGATCCCGTGGTCGGCATGAGCATCAGCGACGCGAACAAACGCGTCTCCGGAAAACTTGTCGACCTCGATCCGCAGCAGCAGATGGTCTCGGAGGTGTGGGGTCTCATCGTCCGCCTCACCGACGGCACGACCGACTTTTTCTCCGGCCAGTACAAGCCGACGGCATTCACGAACCTCTGGCAGCGCGCCATGGTGCCGGGACACAAGCTGCAGCAGCCGCTGAGCGCGATCTATCAATCCGTGCTCGCGCCGCTGCAGTGGGGCGCATCGCCCGGCTCCCGTTTTCTCGATGAGCTGCGCGCAGCGTCCACCGACGACATGCTGTCGATCAAGTGGAACGTCGATGGTTACGATCGCAACTGGGAGCTGCCGACCTTCACGCTCGGCCGCATCGTCGGCACGATCGGCCCGGCCCGCGCCGCCGAGCCGCAGCATTTCATCCTCGGCCGTCAGCTCGGCCCGAGCGACGCGCACATGAACTTCATGCCGTGCGTGGTGGACAAAGAGGCGCGCCGCATCACCGCCGACTTTGGCAACTCCATCGCCACGCACACACCGGGCGGCACGATCATGGACATCGGCCAGATGGCGCTCAGCTACTTCAATGCCGGCAACTCGCGCTTCACCAACTTCGCGAGCGTCGACTACATGCAGCCGGGCTGGTACGAGTCGACAGCGGGCGTGCAGGCGTATCCGCTCGACGACAAGACGCTCGCGGCCATCGCCGCGGCACCGATCGCGGTGACGATCAACGGCCAGCCGTTCGTGCAGGAGAACGTCGACGGCGTGTACGTCCGCGCCGATCAGTTCGTGTATCGCCTCAGTCCCGGCGAAACGGCAGACGTGCAGCTTTATGCAACCGCGTACGGCGAGTTGCAGGATGGCGCGCCGATCGTCGTGAACTTCGATTCGAGCGCGATGCTCCGACAAGCCCGCCAAAACGATCCGGTACCGGGCCAGCCGACGAGCGTAATCACCGGTTTCGATCCCAACACGCCGCTCATTGCGAAGAACGGCCGCGCCGTACTGCAATTGACGGCCGGATCGTTTGAAACGCCGCCACGCGCCTACGTCGACGGACAGGTGTACGGCGTGCGGCCGCTGCCGCAGGTCGTCGCGAACAACACGCCCGGCGCGTGGGTGAATTCGTCCGACTTCATCAGCCTCCTGGTGTGGGAGCCGTACGAAGCCGCCGAGGAGCTGACGTGGGAAGCGGACATGCAGCCGATCTTTACGCAGTACGGCAACCTCTATCCGCTGATGGACAAGATCGTCGACCTCACAAGCTACGACGACGTTGCCGCGCACGCATCGATCCTCGCGTTCGTCTTCGGCCTTCCGGTCAGCGATCCGAATTCTATGCCGGTCACGCGCGACCTCTCCCCCGCCAAACGCGAGGCCGTATTGCGATGGCTGCAGACGCCCGGCCCTGATGGTCTGCCATTGCGCGGCACAAAGTCGCCGCAACAGAAGAACGTTGCTGCCGCTGCAATGGAGATGTCCGCAGAAGCAGCGCCTCCCGCGGCTCAGAACGACGCGAACGTCGATCGCCTCTTCCTCATGAAGAGCGGCATCGAGGATGAGGAGTAGCCGATGCTCTACGTCGAACGCCAGAAACTCGATACCGTCGAAGATCTCCGCATTGCACTCGCGAATGCAATCCGGCTCGAGTTCAGCACCATTCCGCCGTATCTCACCGCGCTCTATTCGATCAAAGATGGCACGAACCGCGACATCGCGAAGAACATCCGCACGATCGTCATTCAGGAGATGCTGCATCTCACGCTCGCCGCGAACATCCTCAGTGCCGTCGGCGGCGTTCCCGATTTTCCCGCGAGCATTCCGAAATATCCGGGACGGTTGCCGATGAACATCGGCAGTGAACCGGGCAAGCCGTTCATCGTCCCGCTCAAAAAGCTCTCGCACGAAACCGTCCGCGAGGTGTTCATGGTGATCGAGGAGCCGGAGCATCCGATCGAGTTCCCTGAGAAGAAGGTGATGCTCGCAGTGGCGCCCGACTATCACACCATTGGAGAGTTCTATGAGGCGGTCTCGAAACTGATCGCCGATCTCGGCGAGCCGATTTTCACTGGCGATCCCGCGCGTCAGGTGACCGGCTGGTTTGCGTCCGATGAGCTCTTTCCCGTCACGAGCGTCGCCACCGCACAACGGGCGATCGAGATCATCGTCACGCAGGGCGAGGGAACGCAGACGAGCCCCGCGGGCGGCCCCAGCGGACTCGCGCACTACTATCGATTCGAAGAAATCGCGCGCGGACAGACGCTCACCCGCGATCTCCCCGAGCCGCCGTTCTATTCGTGGGGTCCGCCCGCAATCGTGCTCGATGACGACGGCGTGTGGCCGGTGGTCGACAACGCTCCCGACGTGCCGCTCCCGAGCGAATCGCCTGTGGCCACGCTGTCGCGCCAGTGCGATCGCACGTTCAGTGCGCTGGTCGATGCGCTGCAGGAAACGTTCAATGGAAATCCCGGTCACCTCGACGCAGCGATCGGCCTCATGTACTCGCTGCGGCTCCAGGCGCAGGAGCTCGTGTCCATGCCCATTCCGGGACGCGACGTGAACGCGGGACCGCGCTTCCTCTATGACCCCGCCACCGCGTCCGGCTGATCGAGGAAAACGCCATGAGCAACGACATCAACACCCGCGCCCAATTGATCGACGCACTGCGCGTTGCATCGGAGCTCGAGCATCAACTGATGGCGCAGTATCTGTTCGCCGTCTATTCGCTCAAGCGCTACACATGGGAAGGACTCGACCCGGTGCAGCTCGAATTCGTCCGCCGCTGGTCTTCCTCCATCACCCTCATCGCCCGCCAGGAAATGGAGCACCTCGGCCTGGCCATCAATCTTCTCTCCGCAATCGGCGGCACGCCTTCGTTCACGCGCCCCAACATGCCGCAGCGCGAGGACTATTACGGCCGGGCCGCCGGCATCAAGCTCGAGCTCACGCGCGGAGATCTCGACACGATCAAACGGTTCCAGCGTTTCGAGGCGCCCGATGAGCTGACGCGCGCCCTCGCGCCCGGCGAGGCGGTCGATCAGGAAAGGGCAGTCGCGCACTGCCAGCGCAAAGACAACTCCATTCGCACGCGCGCCGATCTCACCCGACACCTC
>JALYOB010000107.1 GCA_030857085.1 Acidobacteriota bacterium
CCTTGTAGCGGCGCCAGAGGTCGCGGAGCTCGATCGCTTTCACGTTGGTTTCCAGGGGTTCCCCTCCAAGCCGCGGGCTGCTACGCCCGAGGGTGACTGCGCGCGTACGCCGCTCGCAGCCGCGCGGACTCTACCCGAGTGTAGACCTGGGTCGTGGAGATCGTGGCGTGGCCCAGCAGCTCCTGGATGGCGCGGAGGTCCGCGCCACCCTCGAGCAGATGGGTGGCGAAGGAGTGCCGGAGCACGTGCGGCGTGACGTGCTTCTGGATGCCGGCGTCGCGGATCGCTGGCGCGAGGATGTAGCGCGCGACGCCGTCGACGGTGATGCGGTTGCCGAGATCATCGACGAAGAGCGCGCGTGCGTCGCATGCCGCAGCGACGCGCCGCATCTGCACGTACCGTTGCGTAAGCTTCGCTGCGACGCGGCCGATCGGCACCACGCGAGCCTTCTTCCCTTTGCCTTGTCGGATGAGCAGAGCGCGGCCGCCGAAGTCGATATCAGAGAGGTGGAGCCGCACGAGCTCACCGATGCGCAGCGCCGACGAGTAGAGCACTTCGAGCACCGCGCGATCGCGCAGCTGCGTCTCTGGATCGCAGACCTCGAGGATCGCTTTCACTCTCGCGTCGTTCTCGGGTGTGAAGCCGAGCGGCCGCCGTGGCGACGGCGGACGTTCGGCGAGGGTGGAGCGTGCCGCTTGCTGCGACGACTTCGATGATGACGATGACCGTGCAGCGCCCGGCGGCCGCGCGCGAGCGCGAGGGTGGCACACGTGCAGCCGCGACGAACCGACGTCGGCCTAATGCTCGCTTCGTCCGCCGCAAGCGCGCATTAGGCCGCACCACAGGCGCAGTTCGTCCAGACGAACGGCTGGGCGGTGGAACGAAGATTCAGATGAGCGCCTCCCACTCGCGCGACTCGTGCGGCCGCGCGGGTGAGAGGTGGGCGGGTTACCAGTCGTTGCTAACTGCTGTGATGCGCACCGTCGATGGAAGTTGTAGCTCGAAGTGACAGCCAGCGACGCCCCGTCGTGATTCACCATGTCGCTTTGAGCTTCGATCTCTCCGGCCGGATGAAGTCTTCGTACTGCTGCAGGCTCACGTTGGCCGCGCTGTACTCGACTCGTTTGAAGTCCAGCACTTTGCCGCGCAGCTTGATTGCACCCGTTTCCTCTGATCCGGGATACTTGCCGCCGCCGACCGGTTGCACGAGTTCGTAGACAAGCCGGTATTTCACAGTGATCGCATCATCGTCGCCCGACCAGCGACCAATGAAGATGCGGTGCGGATCGCCCGGAGAGATCGCGAGCATTTTGCCGCCTGAGTCGATCACCCAACACTGCAACATCGAGAACTTGTGATCGGTCGACAGGTACATCAGCGTTGCCGGTGCGGAGCGCGTCGACGGCGTATCGGGATCAGGCGGTGACACTGACCATTCGCCATCGACGTGCATCCAAACTCTTCCCGCGATTGCATCAGATGCGACGGCTCGCGGTGGCGCGGCTGAACAGCTTGCCGCAACCACCGCCAGCAGTACGAAGCAGGCGATGAGTCGTGAACGATTCCTCATGGTTTATCCACGCTGCCGTCGACGCTCACCGGAACTCTCTCTCCGAGCTTCCAGAGGTAGTTGATGATCGTGGTGTCTTGACCGTAGCAGAGGCATCCGTGTGTGTAGCCGTGTGCTGATGGACCGGTCGCTGCCTGGCCGTGGAGATAGTTTCCGGTCGAGCCGGGGATACTCGGGTTCCACGGATTCAAGTAGGCGCGCATTCCGCCATACGCACCGAACACGTCGTAGTACTTGCCCGTCGACGAGTCCAACAGCGGCTCATTGCGGATCACCTGCATGCCGTAGAACACGGGCGGGTTCTTCAGCGGGGAGTTCGGATTGATCGCGTTCGGCCCGACGGGGTCTTTAATGTCCCCGCGGATCGTGTAGTTACCCATCGGAATGCGCATGTGACCACCGCCGCCGGAGAAGTAGCTGCCCGTTGCGGCGACTTTGTTCTGGTTGTACAGCGTCAGCTTGAACTGTGTCGCCCCCGTCTTCGTTGTTCCGACAGCTTGAGCAACTAGCAGATGCGTGTAGTTGCTCGTGTACTTGTGCCCATCCGCGTCGGTGTAGTTCTTCCCCTTGTGCCACTCCCACGTTCCATCGATGTTGAACCAGTTTCGGCCGTCCGGGTCGGTGCGGTTAATCGGGTTGTTCGCGGTGTACGAATACCGATTCCACATCTGCGGACTCGTCATCGCACCCGAATTGATGACCGGATCGACCGATAAGAACCGCCCCATGTCGGCGCTGTAATACCTGGCGTGCATGTAATCGAGGCCGAAGGTGGCGGCGCTTCCGTCCTGGTCGCGTTCATGGCCGGTGAATTGGAGGCGTGTGGCCGACTTGTCGCTGCCTGCGGCTTCGCGGCCGAAGGGGAGGTACGTCATGGTGGAGAGGCGGTAGCCGGATGCGTCGGTGATGACGCGGGGGGAGCCGAGGTGGTCGAGGTGATAGTGACGGTCGGGGAGGGCGGCGTCGGGAGCGGAGTACGAAGCGAGGAGCGCGCCCTCGCGGTAGAGGTAGTCGGTGCCGAACTCCCACTGCTGAGTGGGGGCGCGAAACAGGAGTTCCCGTGCGACTTTATTGTCGCTGCCACGCAAGGTATAGCGGCGGGCCTTCTCGGAAGTGCCGATGTACTGAATGGTGGCGATCCGCTCGTCGTTCGCGTCGTAGATGTATCCCTGGGGCTGATCGACACGCAATGTGGTCATCATCCCCAGCGCGTCGTAGGTGAAGTTGCCGCCGCCGGTGATGCCGGTCTGATTGCCGGCGGCGTCGTACTGACCGATGTAGCAGGTCGCATCCGGGGTGAGACGAGGACACGGACCGGTGAGCTGGTTGGTGAGAGGTTGGACCGGATACTCCTCGACGTACGTTCCGCTGGCGGTCAGAGTCGTGGCCGACCGGCGGTTGCCGTATTCGTCATAGGTGAACGTCTGCGCGTTGCTCGTGTTGCCGACGATTTTCGCGGTCGCCGAGACCAACCGGCCGACGCGATCGTAGCGATACTGATCGTCACCGATGGATTTGATGTTGCCGGCGCCGTCGTAGCCGTACGATCCACTCGACCAGAGAACCGGCGACTGCGTCCACTCGGAGCGAGGCTGGAGCGTCGCGGCTGCCGGCGGTGGGGCTTGGAATGCAGGCGGAGGTGCGCTGTCGACGCGCGGGAGCCCGGCCGAATCGGTGTCGCGTTGCTCGTCGACGCGGACAACACGGGCATCGGCACTGATGGCTCTGGCGCGTGCGGGCGTCGTGACGGTCAGGAAGCCGTGGAAGCCGGAGGCGGCGAATGGCTCGATACGAACGCCATACGCGCGGCTCACTGCACCGGCAATGGCGTCAAAGTCTGCATCCTCAGAGCCGGCGAGGGTGACGAGAAACGGAGCGGTGACGCGGTCGTGGGCGCTCGTCGCGAAGAACTTTTCAGTGCCGGCCGCGAACGCCGCACAGGAAATGAGCAAGCACAGGACCGCGACAGCGGTGCGCCGGATCGATTGGTTCATGGTGGGTGTGATCGTTTTCATGAGGCCGTGCCTAGAAAGAATACGCCCGATCGCTGTAGCAACCCGTATCGGCATTGGTGACGCGGACCCAGTAGGTCACGGGTGGGCGGGGTGAAACCTGCACGTAGTACGTGCTGGTGAGATAGGTGGAGCTCGCCACGTTGCCGACCGGCCCCTGATACCACGCGTAGCTGAGCGGCAATGTATCGCTCGACGCCACGATGGCTTCGAGCCTGTATGTCCCGGTATAGACGCGGAACACATTGATGGTCTGGATGAACGGCTTCTCGTTGAGAACGAAACCGGCCGGGTCGCTCACACGGAGAGCGTCCCCGCTGGAAACCTCGGACTGAAAATACATCGGGGTGGAGGTCACCGCGACCGTGATCTGAGGCCCGGTCTGCGGCAACACCGACCATTCGGTCGTGTCCGTACGGGAGCACCAGCGGTACACCAACTGAGAGCCGGTCGCGGCAACCGACAATGTGACGTTCTGCCCGACATCACACACGCCTCCGCCGACAGGGTGTGTCGTAATCACCGGGTAAATGGACACTTTTGCGAGAGTGCTGTCGGCCGTGCCGCAGGTTCCGCTCACGCGTACCCAGTAGCTGGTCGTGGCTGCGGGCGCTACGGTGAACGTGCGGCTATTCGTGCCGACCGGTTTCGTCGTCACGCCCACCGCGCCTTCATACCACTGGTACGACAGACCATCGCCGGTTGCAGTGACTGACAGCGTGGTGCCGGTCCCCGGCTCGATATTGATGCTGAACGGTTGCTGGCTGATCGTCGGCTTCCTGCACACGGTCAGCGTTGCGGTGACACTGTCGACGACGTACGTCCCGCAGTTTGCCGGCGACGTGACGCGAACCCAGTAGCTGGTCGTGGACGATACTGCAGGCGTCGTATAGGTGGGATTCGTAGCCCCGCTGACCGGGCTCGTCGTCACACCGCTCGTGCCGACATACCACTGGTACGTGAGCGGCGGATTTCCAGTCGCACTGACGCTCAGCGTCCGTGAGGCGCCGGGATCGACTGTCTCGCCGACCGGCTGCGTCACAATGCGTGGCGTACAGATCGTGACCGTTACGGTGGCACTGTCAGCCGTGCAGGTGGAGCGCTTGAAGCGAGCCCAGTATGTGGTGGTCTGCGTTGGAGAAACGACAACCGACGTGCCGGTACCGACATACGAGGCAGTGTTCCCTGTCGCCCCCATGTACCAGTCATACGTTTCGCCGGCGACCGGAGAGACGATGCTGAGCGTGTGAGTAGTGCCGCTGACGGAACTGCCGCTCCAGGTGACGGTGCCGGGCTGGCAGACCGTCACAGTCGCGGTAGAACTTTGTGTGGATGCGGCGCCGCCGCTGATGACTTTGACGTAGTAACTCGCGCTTGCGGTCAGGGCAGGCGTCGTATACGAAGTGGAGGTCGCGCCGGAGATCGAGGTGCCGGTGCCGTTCACAACGGAATACCACTGGTAAGTCAGTTGCGTGCCGCTTGCAGCGACGGTGAGCGTACGCGACGTTCCGCTCGTGATCGATGCGCTGGCAGGCTGCGTCGTGATGGCCGGCGCGACGCTCACTTTGCTCGTGGTGCTGTTGACGGAACCACATTGGCCTGACACTTTGACCCAGTAATCGGTCGTCACTGTGGGCGCAGGCGAGTACGTCGAGCCGGTCGCGTTCGCGACCGGCGTTGAAATGTCGCCGCTGCTCCCGATGTACCAGCGATACGTCAGCGTGGTACCGCTGGCGTTCACACTGAGTGTGGCCGCGGTCCCTGCGGTTGTGGTGACTACGGTGGGAGGCTGCTGTGTGATTGCGGGCGACTTGCAGAGAACGACAGTGGCTGCGTTACTGTCCACGCTCACTCCGCACTCGACCGTCGTTACGCGTACCCAATATGTCGTGTCGGCGGTAGGCGAAACGGTCAAAGTGTCGGTCGTTCCGTTCGCAGCCGGGGTCGTGGTGACGCCGGGCTGACCGATGTACCACTGGAACCGGTGCGGCCCGAGGTCTGCTGCCACTCGAAGCTGCGCGGTGGCGGCGGGATCGGTGGTCTTGTCGAGCAGCGTCGACGCTGCCGGTTGGGTCGTGATGACGGGTACGCAGACAGAGATGGTGATCGAGGCTTCGGAATAGCACCCCGTCGACGTGAACGTCACCCGCACTTTGTACGTAGTCGTGGCCGGCGGCGCGATGGAGTAGGTCTCCTGCGTGGCGGCGGGAGTCCACGTGCCGTCGGGGTTCTTCACGTACCACTGATTGGTATGTGGTGTCGTCGCATCCACGCCGGCACCCGTCACGCTCAGCACCTGCGAGAACGACGGGCGCACTTTCGTAGTGATGTTCGATGCCCAGGAGAGGGCGGGCGGAGAACAGACGTTGATCGTCGCGACGCTGCTGTCGGTCGACGCATTTCCGCTGATGACGCGGCAGAAGAAATTCGTCGTCACCGCGGGAGGTGGCGGTGTATAGCTGTTTGTCGTCGCGCCGCCTACGGTCGTCTCGGTTGTGCCTGATTTCGTGTACCACTGATACGACAACGGCAGGCCTGTTGCGGCGACCTGGAGGGTGCGTGTCTGGCCGGGCATCACCCATCCGCCCGCAGGTTGGCTGGTAATCGCGGGCGCCACGCTGACCTTCGCCGCCGGACTGTCGGCCGCGCCGCATGCGCCGCTCACCCGGACCCAGTAGTCCGCCGTCTCAGTCGCGGTGAATGTCAACGACGTTCCGGTTTCGGCAAGAGGGGACGAGGTGTCGCCTGAGGCTCCCTTGTACCAGCGATAGGTGAGATCGGTGCCCGTCGCTGTGACGGACAGCGCGGCACGGAAGCCGGAAGTCCCTGTCTGGTTCGCGGGCGCACCGGTAATCTGAGGCTTCACACAGACGACAACGGCCGCGGTCGTACTGTCGACTGTGCCGCAGTCACCCTTTACGCGGACCCAATAGGAGGTGTCCGTCGTCGGCGAGACCGTCAACTTGTCGGAGTGTTGGTTGAGAACGGGATTCGATGTATCTCCGCTTTGGCCCACGTACCAGTCGTACGTGAGCGGCCCGCCGTTCGCGACTACCGCGAGCAGGGCGGAAGCGGCGGGGTTTGCGATTTTATCAATGATGGTGCGCGTGGCCGGCTGCGAGGCGATGAGCGGTCTACACACCTCGATCTTGATCTCGAGGTTCGTGAAGCAGCCTTTCGGCGTGATGACGCGCACCCAGTACCAGGTGGTGGCCGCCGGGTGAACTACGAACGATTCCTGGGTCGAAAGCGGTTTGGACACATCGCCGCTGCGCCCCTCGTACCACGAGGTGGTGTGCGTGTTGTCCGGTGCCGGCGAGTTGCCGGATGTCCAGTCGAGCGGCTCTGCAATGTCGAAAGACAACGTCTGAGTGACATCGGATTGCACCTGAGTGGCGATGTTCATGCTCCACGTGATCTTCGGCGGAATGCAGAGCTTTACTTCAATCCGCGTACTCTCGACCGAGCAAGTGCCGTTCGAGGCGCGAGCCCAGAAGGCGCGGCGTTCGGTGACGACCGCATCAACGACGTTTCCGAGGCCGACGAAGGAGACATCGCTGCCGTCGGGCTGGCTCGAGAACCACTCGACCTTGTCGGCATTGGTCGTGTTGACGCTCAAATGCACGTTCGACCCGCGCATGACGACTGTGCGGTCGGCTTCGGGAACCCCGATCGTTCCACAGACACTGACGCGGAATTTGCGGAGGAGTTGTTCGCTGGTGCAGCCGCTCGTCACACGTACGCAGAAGTTTTCCGTTTCCGCGGGACGTACGGGCAGGTAAGACGTCGTTGCCGCGAGGCGCTTGTTCTCGACGACCGCGGTTCCCGAGAACCACTCGTAAGACAAGTCGACACCCTGAACGTTGGCATCGAGAACCTGGCGCAGCAGCGGAGCCGTACTCCTGAGTTCGACCGTGGCGGTCGGATCGGCAACGCCGGCGACGCTGAGCGGGGGGCACACTTTCACGAGTGCGGTCCGGCTATCGACGGCGCAGCGGTTCGGATCGCCAAAAGAGACACGAGCCCAGAACTTGCGAATGGCCGCGGGCGCTGTTCCCGGTGGAACCAGGAGCGACGGACCCGTGCCGTTTGCAATGGGCATGGTCACGTCGCCGCTCTCGCCGCTGTACCACTGGTAAATGACGCCGGACTGCGCGGCCGCGACCGTCAACGTGACGCTCACCGGTTCCGCCATGATGACGTCAGCCGGTTGCCTGATGATCTCGATCTCGCTGCACGAGGTCACGTGAATCCGGGCGACACGGCTCCAAGTCGTGTGACAGGAGTTCGAGACCGCCACCTTGTAATCGGTTGTGCGAAGTGGTCGTACCGTGTAGGCAAAACCCGTCGCACCGGTCTCGACACCATTGGCGAACCACTGGAGCGGGTTCAGTGGACCGCCGCCCGGCGTGGATGATGCGTCCACGGACAACTGCACAGGCGTCCGGGCCGTCACCGTCTGTTCTTGCGGCTCCTGAAGGAGGCGCACCGGGCCACAATTTTCTGTCGACACGACCACCGTCGGGGAGTCGGTGAATGCGCCGCATTCGGCGGTGACGCGCACCCAGTACGTGTCCGCGGCGAACGGCACCATCAGAGCCGCGAACGTGGCACTGCTCACCGGTCGCGACGTGTTGCCGCTCTCGCCGCGGTACCACTGATATTTGAGTCGGGGTTCCTCGGAGACCACCGCAATCTGCGCTGTCTGCCTGTCTGCGGAGAGAGCCACCGAAAGCGGCGCAACCGTGACTGCGGGTCGGGCACAGCGGCTGAGATCCGTCGCAAACGTCGTCGAGCGGAGAGTGGCCGACTTCGTGTTATCACCGCACTGGACGTAGGCGTCCACAGAGACGACTTTGTCCTTGGATCCGACGAACAACTCGAACGTGGAGGTGTTCGAAACGGGTGGGTTGGCCGGCGGATCCGTCGTCGGGGAGGTGTTCGAAACGGGCGGATCCGTCTTCGCTACAACCCCATTCTCGTACCAGATGAACTGGTATTTGCTCGCATTGGGGATGGCTTGGAGCGCGACGCGGAGCAAAACACCGTCGCCTGGAGCGAGCACGAAGGTCTTATCGTCGAGCGGTGCCGACCACTTCGCCGTGCAATCGGGGAGTTGTGCCTCTACGACGACGTTGAACTCGGCCGAGGCCGATGACTCACAGAACTCGGACGTGACCGTCACTCGGATCTTGTAAGTAGCCGCCACGGTGGGCACCCACTCAACGGTCGGTCCCGTTCCGAGGCTCACGGACGTGCCGGTACAGTTCCCGTCCTGACACTTGTATGCGCTCCACGCGAAGGAGAGGTTCACTCCCTCGGCCGCGACGGAAAATACCTTCCGTTCATTGACGCGTCCGACGTCATTCTGAAACGCCGACAGAATCGCCACAGGCTTACACACGCGCACAGTGAGCGTAGAGGTCGAATCGGAGCACGTTGCGCCGGTCAGCGATGCGCGCGCCCAATACTCGGTATCGGCGGCTGGCGAGACCGTCACCGCCGCTCCCGTTCCCACCGTTTGCGACGCATCACCGCGCCGGCCTTTGTACCAGGTGATGACGGCGCCGGGGCTCGCGGTCACGCTGAGCGTCGCCGGAGTTCCGGCGCGGATCAGCGTGTCGCTGGGCATCTCGTTCGTAATGAGGTCGCACTCACGTGTGCCCGAGAACTCAATCGACGCAATGCGGGGCAGGTTGGTGACGAGATTGGTGTCGTACTTGTCGACTACGCCGGTCCCGTTGCCCTGCGCATGCTTGACGCGCCAGACAGTTCCGGCGGGTGTGTAGGAGATGCCGGCAGGACCGCCATCGTCCGGCTCCAATGAGCCGGTGACACCGTCGACGGCGGTCAGGAAGCCATTGTCGTAGGTAAGAGGAATGTTGCGCGGAGTGAGAGCAAGCGCGCCGCAGGGCGTCAGGCAAAGCGGGAAATTCGCGGCGGCTGGGCTGCCGAGGCCGGTGTAGGTGTAGGTCTGTTGAAACGTATGTGAGCCGGCCCCGCTCGTTGCGACCAGAGTGGTTTTCGAGGCGGGGCGGCCCGCGTCGTCGTACCGGAAATCGTCGGTAACGTCGTACTGTCCGAGTGCGTCCGGGAGGACGTTCACTCGCGTCTGCCGGAGCAGCGCGCCAGGTTCGCTGTGAGCGGGCAACGACGGGGTCAGTTCAGGAACGCTGTCATAAGCGAGCGTCTTCAACGCGCGGCTCGACAGTGCGTCGAAAACCTTCGTGAGCCGTTCGGCGGCGTCGTAGGTGAACTGAAGATGAACCGTGGTGCCGATCTTCTTATCGACGACGTGACCGCGCGCGTCATAGCGATACGTCGTGTCGCCCGACTCCGGATGATGTTCGGCGGCGAGTAATCCGGCCGCGTCGTACACGAACGTCCGGAGCTGGACGCCGGTGCTGGCTTTGGTCAGTCGGCCGCCGACGTCGTAGTCGTATTCCGTCCGGACCGCAGTGCCGCTGGGAGCGGAGGGTTCTTCGACCGCGATGA
Source organism: Acidobacteriota bacterium (assembly GCA_030857085.1). GTDB lineage: Bacteria > Acidobacteriota > Thermoanaerobaculia > Gp7-AA8 > Gp7-AA8 > QHVT01. The sequence continues at coordinate 10,078 of JALYOB010000107.1, forward strand.
GGCGACCGTTGCCATCGTACTGCTCGCGTGTGGAAACGGGTTCCTGCCCGGTCTGCGCCGTCGCGGTCGGCGTTGCGACCATGACCGTTCGTGTAGCAGCGTGCAGGCCGTCATATTGCGTCGAGACGGTGCTGCCGTCCGCCTCGGTGACACGGGTGATTCGGTCTGCGTAGTCGTAAACGAATGTCGTTCCCGTCGAAGGTGGGGTTCCATACTCTCCAGAAC
>JALYOB010000521.1 GCA_030857085.1 Acidobacteriota bacterium
TCCCCGAGGAACTCCGAGGAACCCGAGGAACTCCGAGGAACTCCGAGGTACTCCGCCCATGCAGTAAAATCCCGCCCGTCCCATGTCCGAAATCACGATTGCCGCCGCTACCGCGGAGGACGTCGCGCCGATCAAAGCGCTGCTGGAGGCGAGCGGCCTTCCGGTGGACGGCGTCGACGACCATTGGAAGACGTTCATCGTCGCGCGCGATGACGGGAAGATCGTCGCGTGCGGTGGAGCCGAGGCGTATCAGTTCGCGGCGCTGATCCGCTCGGTGGCGGTCGATCCGCAATATCGCAGCAGCGGCGTCGGACGGCGCATCGTCCGGCAGTTGCTCGACCGCCTCGCATCGCGCGGACTGCGTGAGTTTTATCTGCTGACCACGACCGCCGAGGAGTACTTTCGGAAGCGCGGATTCAAGCCGATCGATCGCGACGAAGTGCATCCGCAGCTGCTCTCGTCCCGCGAGTTTCAGGGGGCGTGTCCCGACACGGCCGTCTGCATGCGGCTGGTGATGCTCGCGTGACGAGCAGCCGCGTTTTCGACGCGCACATTCACGTTCAGCCGTGGCACATGGTCAAGCCGGAAGTGCTGGCCATGATCGACGACGCCTCGCATGCGAATGCGAAAGAGGTGTTGTCGTCGCCGGAGAACCTGCTGCGCCATCTCGATGCGGAAGGCGTCGAGCGCGCCTGCTGCATCAACTACGTCTCGCCCGACGTGATGGGTTTCACGCGCGAGGTCAACGACTGGATCGCGGATTTCACGCGCGAGCATCGCGATCGCCTGGTGCCCGTCGGCTCGGTGAATCCGCTCCACGAGCTCCACGTCCGCGACGAAATCCGCCGCGTCCTCGACCTCGGCATCGGGATGATCAAGATACATCCGCCGCATCAGCTCTTCACGCCGAACGGCTATCGCGGCGAGCTGTGGCAGCTCGCGGAGATCTATCGCGAGTGTGAAGAGCGCGGCGTGCCGATCATGTTTCACACCGGAACGTCCGTGTTCCCGCGCGCCCGCAACGTCTTCGCCGACCCGATGCCGATCGACGACGTCGCCATCGACTTCCCCCGGCTGCGGATCATCCTCGCGCACGCGGGAAGGCCGATCTACGGCGAGACGGCGTTCTTTCTCGCGCGCCGCCACCCGAATGTGTATCTCGACATCTCCGGCATTCCGCCGAAGTCGCTGCTGCGCTATCTGCCGCGCGTCGCGAGCATCGCGGAGAAGGTGCTGTGGGGGACGGACTGGCCGTCGCCGGGCGTTGTGTCGATGCGGAAGAACGTGGAGGAGTTTCGCGCGTTGGGGCTCGGCGAAGAGGTGGAACGGGCGATTCTCTGGGACAACGCGGCAAAGATGTTTTAGGAGTGCGGTGGCAAAGCCACCGCTCTGGTACTTCGCTGCCGCCGCCTAGGAAAGCGGTGGCTATGCCACCGCACTCCTAAAGCTTCGCGAGCGCGCCATCCACATCCACCCCGACCGCCCGCAAGGCCTCGAACGTCCCCACATCCGACCAGCCAAAGTCCCCCCGAATGGTCGCCACGTGCGATGACTTTTCCATCACCGCATAATCGATGGAGATCGACGGCATCGACTCGTACGTCTGCTGCGAAACGCGCGCGACTTCCGGTGCGGCCGCTGTGAGCTCGCGGCGAAACACGTTCGAGCGCCAGACGAACATCCCCGCGTTCCACGCGTAATTGCCCGCGCGCAGGAACTCCTCTGCGGTTTCGCGATCAGGCTTCTCGCGGAACGAGCGGACCCGATGCACTTCATCTTCGAGCTGCTCGCCGACTTCGAGATAGCCGTAGCCGGTGTGCGGCTCGTTCGGCTCGATGCCGATGGTCATCAGCGTCTCGTGGGTTTCCGCGAAGCGATACGCGCGATCGAGCACGCGCACGAACTCCGGCTCATTGGCGATGTAGTGATCGGAGGCGAGGAACGAAACGGTGCAGTCTCCGATGCGCGACTCGATCTCGAACGTGCAGAGCGCAATCGCCGGTGCGGTGTTGCGGCGCGCGGGCTCGGTCAGCACGTTGTCGTGCGGCATCGACGGCAGATGCTCGCGGCACTTGTCCGCGTACTGCACGTTCGTCGAAACGTAGATCGCTTCCGCGGGAAGCAGGCGCGCAACGCGTTCCCATGTCAGCTGCAACAGCGACTTGCCGTCGAAGAGGCGGAGGAACTGTTTCGGATTTTCGTCCGACGAAAGCGGACGCAGTCGCGTGCCCGCTCCTCCTGCGAGAATCACCGCCGCACGCTTCATGCGCTCTTCCTCCCGACCGCGATGATCGACAAGCCCGACGACGGGTTCTCACCTTCGAGTTTCCGCAGCAGCGGCACCATGCGATCGAACACGCGCGATTGTGCGCTCGGCAGCGCGTTGCGGCCGAGGAAGCGGGAGTTCATGCGCCACGCAAAACGGGCGAGTCGATTCTGGTAGCTGACGTGCTCCACCTCGAAGCCCGCCTGTTGCAGCTTCGCCACCAACTCCTCGCGCGAATAGCGGCGCTGATGACCGATGGCGCGATCGATCGAGCCGAACAGATCCTGTCCCGCCGGCGCGAAGACGACCACGCGCCCGCCGGGCACGAGCAGCTGCTGCGCGCGCCGCAGCACCGCGACGTCGTCGCTCGTGTGCTCGAGGACGTTGATGCAGGTGACGGTGTCGAAGTTGTAGTGCGCCAGTGCGAGTGCGCTGTCGGATTCGAGGTCGGCGCGCTCGATGATGATGCCCGGCCGCCGGCGGAACATGTTGCGCAGACGATCGACGTACGCAGTCTCGCGATCGGCGGCGACGATCAGTTCGCGTCCATAGAGAAAGCGCGTCATCGCACCGTGACCGGCGCCTGCTTCGAGCACGCGCTGACCGACGTACGGCTGCAGGCGATCCCACACCCATTGGTTGTAGCGCTTGAGCCGCGCGCGCCTGCGAATCTGCGTGTACGTGCGCGGCTCGGCGGCGCGATCGTGAAAGAGGCCGTAGCGGAGGATCGTCCAGAGCGCGACGAAGCCGTCCTTCCAGTTGATCTTCTTCCCTTCCCAGTAATCGCGGCCGTAGTAGGCGATCGGCACTTCGAAGATGCGATAGCCGCGCTTGGCGAGTTTGGCCGTGATCTCCGGCTCGATGCCGAAGCGGTTCGACCGCAGCGGGATCGATTGAATGACGTCGCGGCGGAAGACCTTGTAGCAGGTCTCCATGTCCGTGAGATCGAGGTTCGTGGTCATGTTGGAGAGGAAGGTGAGGAAGGTGTTCCCCAGGCGATGCCAGAAGAGCATCACGCGCCGCGGGTGTCCTTCGAAACGCGAGCCGAACACCGCATCCGCATGCCCGTCGATGATCGGCTGCAAGAGGCGCGGATAGTCTTCAGGGTCGTATTCGAGATCGGCGTCCTGAATGAGGACGATCTCGCCGCGCGCTTCCTCGATGCCGCGACGGATCGCCGCACCTTTGCCCATGTTTTCCGGCTGAATGATCTGCCGGATCTCCGGCCATTCCTTCGCCAAAGAGGCCACGACGTCGCGCGAGCCGTCGGTGGACTGATCGTCAATGACCACGATCTCCTTGTCGACGGGAACGTCCCGCACGCGCCGCAACAACTCCGCGACGGTCGCCCGCTCGTTGTAGCAGGGGACGATGACGGAGAGGAGTGGGGCGCGGCTGTCGGACATCGGCGGGCGCATTGTAGCGATGAAGGCGAAAGGAGTTCCTCGGAGTTCCTCGGAGTTC
>JALYOB010000522.1 GCA_030857085.1 Acidobacteriota bacterium
GAGCAACTGCGGGGTGATCGCATGCCGGTGGGCTGTCGGACGAACAGGTGTGTCATCGCCGGAGGGAAACATTCGCGGCACCTCGATCCGCAAAATGTAAGGCGAAATTTCGAGATCGCGTTCCGACCCGATAAGGTGAAACGGCCGTCGCGCGCACAACATGATCGCCGCCGCGAAGTCACGATGCTGGTTCCCTGCGAACTGGCGTAAAGACGCAAGCCCGGACTCGAGCGCAGCCTCGCACCCGTAAAGCTTTGCGCGCTCCTTCAGCGTTCGAAGATTGACGACCGTTTCGGGGTAGTAGCTATCTGCGACGAACGGCTTGCCCGCGGCGTCATTTCCGGGCCACACGACGAGCGCAGGGCCGCGGCCCTGCCGGATTTTGTTCCATGGCTGTTCGCCCGTTCCTCCCGCGATATTGAGCGTTGGGAAGAGTTCCGCGCTCACTTCTCCGATGTATATGCCTGCAGCTAAGAGGTAGTCGAACTTCAGGAAAGCAAAGCCACTGTTCGACTTGACGAAAGAGCAGAGGCGGTCGATGTCGGCGATCACGGTGTCGTCGAGCGTGTCGCGGCGAACGGGTTCCCACCCTTGCTCGGGATCGATCAATGTCCCAAGCGCCGCCTTTTCAAACCAGGCGACGAGATGGTCGACGAGCAGCAGCAAGCCAACCTGGTGGAACAGCTCCGTGGGGTTTCCCTCCGAAATGCAGGGCTGAACGGGCCCGGCAGACGGGCCGGGCTGAACGTGAGCGAGCGACCGGTCGAAATCCGATCGAGCGTAAAACCGTGGCGCGTGTCGAGGATACGGAGCCGGAAAGAGGACCGTCACCGGCTCCGCTGCGCGGACTCCTTTCGGGCTGCACCGCTCCGCTGCCCAGCGCGAAGGCAGGTTCACGCGGACCACGATCTCGACAGCCGTTTCGCCGTCGTTATCGCGCGGTGCTCCAACCGAATCAATGTGCGGATGCGAGTGGAGCGCACGGATCGCGCGCTCCACTGCGATGTTCCGGCGGCGGCCCACCTTACCCGTGCCGCAGCGGACGCGTACCGACCGCGCCGCCGCCTCCGACCACGTCGACCGAGGAACGGGTCGCCTTCAGGCGCGGTCCGTTCTCGGTGATTTCGAATTCCATCACGGCCGGAGCGGTGGCTTTCGGGTGCTCGCCGACGCAACGGAACTCCCCCTTCGCGGCCTTCGTGATCGCGACGTATTCGCGCTTCGCGCCGAAGCACGGCGGATCATCGTCATCGTCGTCGATCGGGAAGCTGCTGGCGATGACGTTCGCGCCCGAGCGCGCCTGTGAAAGCGCGCTCTTCGCGTCGGCGCTCACCTCGCCGTCGTCGCGCAGCTCGCTCCAACTGTCGTACGAGAGCGTGTGCCATGAACAATGGTGCGGCGTCAGCATGAGGTCGTAGCTGAGGCGGGCGGTGTGGTTCTTGTGTTTCTGCCAGAGACGCTCCCAAATTGCGACCTCGGCGTCGCCGCCCGTCAGGTAGCGGCAGGCATCCGACTCGTTTCCGGCCGCGAGCGTGAACTGGATGATCGTGCTGGAGTGATTCTTCGAGAGCTGTTCTTCGTCGTCTTCGTCGCCGGCGGGCAGCGGGCCCAGCAAACGCATGCTGATCGTGTCGTCGGCCGTGCCGTTCACCTGGTTCGTGACGGAGTCGATCTTCACGACGATCTCGAGGATGTCATCGGTCTTGCCGTCGATGTCTTCGCCGAGGATCCGGACGCGATCGCCGTCACCGGCGGTCCGTTCTTTGCGGAACAGCTCAACGCGGCGGATCGCCTCTTTCTGAAACGCTTTCGCGTCCGCAGTGAGGGTGTGCTTCCTTGACGCGCGCCGGAACACAATGGGCGACGACCAGATCTCGCGCACCACGATCTTGTCGCCCTTCTTCGGATACTTGTCGAGCGGCCCGAGGTGGAAGTGTTTGTCCATCCCGTTGCAGTGGTCCTGGTCAGGATGGCTGAGAAGGAGCACGTCTACGTATGGACGGCCCTCGGCGTCACGGTTGAGCCGCTCTTTCAGTTTCTTCGCCACGTCGGGCGTGGGATCGTTCGGATCGTCGGCTGCATCCCGGATGTTCGTATCAATCACGATTTTCCGTCCACTCTCAGTTTCGATGAGTGTCATGTCGCCGTTGCCGACGGGGTAAAAAATGATGTGCGGCTTTGCCATGTCTCGCGCCTCCTCGGCCTCACAATCGGCCGAACGTCACTGTAAGCTTTTTATGTACGAAGTGCAAGCGCCAAGTCGGCGAGAGCTGGTTCGGGCCGCGGAGCGTCAGACGGCCGGGAAGAGGTGCTCGATGCGGATCTTCGCCACGACCGGGTTGACGTCGAACGTCGCGCTCAGATGCCTGATGGCCATCTGTCGGTGCTGGACCGGGAGCGTCGTTGCACCGAGGGAGGTGGTCATGACGTAGTCGCGCAGCGCCGCGGTCGTTAGCGAGCGGGGAAGCAGCAGACTGCTCATCGCGAGGTTCGCCTGATACTCCCACCACTTGCCGTCGTAAGACGTGCGCGTGAAATCCTGTTCCTTGCAGAGGATGCGCGGTTGCTCATCCGGCTCCGGCAGGAGCGTGGCCTGTCCGGTGGGCAGATACAGGACTGCGTGAAGGAGAGCATGCCCGGCTTCGTGGGCAATCGTCGTCCGCACTCGCCGTTTTGCGACCGGCGACGGGTCGCTAGCCAGGTGGGCATTCAGAACGATGTCGATTGGTCCTGAAGGACCGAACTCTGTGAATCCGAGAAGAGTCGGCGGTAGCTCCTCGCTGTATGTCGGAGTGAAGAAACGCTTCTCAACATAGCGGTCGATGTTGATCGCAGCTGGTGAGGAGGGCAGCAGGCCAACCGACCGAAGCTCGTCCTCGGCCAGTCTGTCGATCTCCTCTTGCGTGTAGTGCAGCCGGTTCCGAAACGGGCCGCTCCTGGCGCGGGAAGTCTTCATCCCTTCTTGAGTAGGCGCTCGAGTTGAGCCGTGGTTTGGCACTTCTCGACCACTTCTCTCAACATTCGACCATATCGCGGATCGTTACTTGTTCGAGCCTTGATTGCTTCGATCATTGGGCGCTGATCGTAAGCTTCAAGATCTTCGTAACGCGTCTTTAGCGCTTTCGCGATAGCGCGCAACTTTTCGACACTCGGGTTCCGTCGTCCTAGCTCGATGTCGCTAAGAAAGGGCGGCGTGATGTCTACTTTGGCTGCAAGGTCGCGCAAACTTAAATCAAGAGCTTCGCGAAGTTCTCTGATGCGCTGGCCTAATGTCTTGTCCATGATTAGCTTGTTTAGCTTGTTGTGTACAAAGAGCATGTTACCTGATCTTTCCTTGATACGTTGAGCGATCCGCCCAACGCGTTACTACTTTGTTAGCCGGACGCTGAAGATGAAGTTCAGCGTGGCGTTCACTCGTACGAAGCCTCAGTGGCGGATGAGCACATCCACGCGTGAGCTCGCGCCAAATGGTGTGAGTTGCACGCGCGACTGCGGTCATGGATCACTTTCAACTGGCTCTAGGCGAGGTTCAGTCAATTGCGCATCGCATTCACTGTCCCCCAGGCGAGACTCACTTGACCGCCGATGGCATTCACCGTCCTTCAGGCGAGACTAGGCTGCTCCCACGTCGGCTTCACTGTCCTCCCGGCGAGATTCACTCGATCGCGTATCGCATTGACCGTCCTCAGGGCGAGACTCACTCGATCTGCGATCGAGTGAGTCT
>JALYOB010000108.1 GCA_030857085.1 Acidobacteriota bacterium
CGTGCAGATGATTGCGTACGTCGTCGTCGCCGCCGGATGGGCCGCCCTCTTGACGTGGCGCGGCGACGCGCTCGTGATGTGGCTCCGCAGCTTCACCCCCGGCGGCATGATGCACAGCGTCGCCAACGCGGAGTCGTTGTCGATGTCCCTCTTCGGAGTGATGTTCGCGCTCGCATCGATGACCGTGTTGCTCGCGCTGCACACGATCCTGGCGGAAGACTGAGCGCGCGCTTTGCGCGCGCGGCGCTGGGCGTTAGGCGTTTGGGGTGTTCCGCCCTGGACGCCCACTTTCTGTCCTCCCGAGCGTAGCGAGGCATGACAAAGCGACGAAACCCCAAGCGCCCAACGCCTAACGCCCAAAGCCGCGCGCGAAGACGCGCTCACTGAAACTTCGGATCCGCCTCTCGCGACACCGCCAGTTCCTGCACGAGATCGCGTCGAACCGCGTTCTGCTGGCCTAACAACGTCGCGATGCGGTAGACGTTCGCGCCGTTTTCTTTGCTGCGGGGGCCCATCTGCGCGTCCATCAAATTGCGGGTGCGGTCGGCGAGGAGCCATCCGAGGGGGAAGACGACGTTGGTTTGCACGAGGCGGAAGACGGTGAAGCCGTTCGGCCCCATCTTGCGCTGCAGTTCCGTTTCGGCGAGCGACGCATGCGCGCCGCGCACCGCGAGCAGCGCGCGCACGGGCGAGAGCACCTCGGTCGCCATCTGCACGCTGTCGACCGGCGCCGGCTGCGCCATGAAGAAGTTGATGAAGATGACGTGCGGCTCGATGCGCGAGGCGTACTTGCTCTGCGACATCAGCCGGAGAATGTCGTTGATGGTCGCCGAGCCGGAGTTCTCGAAGTAGCCGCCGTCGACGACGTGCTCGCAGCGCGCGCCCGGATCGCAGGTGAGCGGCGAGCCGCCGTTGCCGTTCTTCGAGCGAATGAGCGTCGCCGCTGGTCCGACGTAGGTGAAGCGCGTGCTGTTGTCGACGGCTGTGCTCACGTGGACGTCCGTGCCGATGGCGTCGAACAGATCGATTGCGCGTCCGAGGGCGGCGCCCTGGCTGCTGTTGACGCGGGTGTTCGAGGCGATGATCCGCTGTCCCGTCTCGACCACCGTGCCGTTGAGAAACAGCGAAGGAAGCGTCGCCTCGCGGCCGCGCATCATCGCCAGAAAACCGCCTGCGAACAGATCATCCGGATCGCCATTCGGACGCGCGACGGCGTTGCGCCACGCGCGCTCCCAACCCATCTCCAGCGCGCGTGCACGATCGGGAAAAATCGGCGCGGGGATGAAGCGCTGCACGAGATCGGGCTGCATCATCGCCGCGAGGGTGGGGGCGAGCGCGTCCTGCGACAGCACCTGACTCGCCGCGAAACGCATCGAACGATGCTCCCCGATCTGCGGCGTGTAATGGAGCTCGTCGAGCCGCATGGCGGCCTCGCCGCGCCGCACCAGCAGTCCCTCGTAAACCGTGCTGCCGAGGGCGCCGCCGGAGACGGCGCTGATGGCGAAGAGATGATCGGCAAATTGAGGGATGGTGTCGGTGAGGGACGTGAGCACTGCGCCTGTCCAGTACGCGGCGCGAATGCCGCCGCCTTCCGTCGCGACGAGCAGCACCGGAATGCGTCCTGCTGCGTTCGTAGCAGGATGCTGCGTTTGCAGCCTTTCGAACCAGCGGTCGAATGCGGTCGCGACCGGGAGTCGATGATCGACGCTGCCGCTGACGGTGCGGATGACGTGATTGTCGGCGAGCGGACTGATGAGCACCGCCCACACGAGCAGCAGCATGAGCACCGGGACGCGATGGCGCATGCCGAACCACACCAGCAGGCTGCCCACAGGCACGAGCAGCGCGAACGCGAGCAGCACCAGCGTCGCCGAGCCGATGCGGATCGTGCTCTGCACGTAGAACGTCGACCAGACGAACAGGGCCACGGCAAGCACGAGGTCTGCGCGCAGCAGGAACTTCGTGAGCCGCGTGAAATCCTCCCGCTCGAGCGTCGTCGCCGCGGCGACCTTCATGTAACGGCGGCGGACGATCGTGAAGGCGATGAACGCGATCATCAGCAGGCCGAGGATGATGGCCATGCGCGTGAGTGCCTGCACGGGCTGCGGGACGTCGTAGTTGCGCGCCACGCGCCACAGCGAGGCGATCGAAATCACGAACGCCAGCGCGCCGAGGACGCGCGGAAGCCAGAGCGTGAGGCGCGGATATTCGCTCGCACGCGGCGCGTTCTCCGCCGGCAGCACGTGCAGCAATTGACGCGAGCAGTACCAGACTTCGAGCGCGAGAAAGACGACGCCGATGATGTATCCGATGCGCTGCCACGTATGCGGTGACCGCGCCCCGGTCGGATCATCCTCGGCGATGTGGGCGATGATGTCGTAGCCCTGCGCGGAGATCAGGAACGCGAATGCGACCACGATCAGTGAGAGAAAACTGAAGCGGAGCGGCAAAAGGAACAGATAGAGGCGCTGCGCGCGCCTCCAGAGGCTCGTGATTGCATTCATCCTGGGACCTCCGGACCGGTGTTCCGGAAGGATACACGCTCAGAGGGAAGCCCACAGCAACACACGTTTGTACGTGTAAAAGTACGGCCGTCCGTCCCCGAGCTCCTCGGCGATGCGCTTGCGATAGAGCGCGAGGAATTCGGCGTAACGCTCGGGCGTGAGCAGCGCTTCGTAATGGGTGAGCAGCGCGCCGCGCACCCATTCCACGACATCGTCGGACGACGGAAGAACGTGTCCGTAGACCTGCAGACGCACGTGCTGTTTCGCGAAGCCGAGCGCGTGAAGGAGCTTCGCGTACAGCGTGAGCTCGAGCAGCGGATCGGGCCGCGCCGGGATGTCGAACTTTGCGGCGACTTCTGCGGCGATGCGATGCGATGCGTGACTGTCGTTCGCCGGCATCTGCACCGCGATCTGTCCGCGCGGCGCAAGCTGCTCGCGGATGTGCACGAACAGACGCTCGTGATCCATCACCCAATGAAAGGCAGCGTTGGAGAAGATGAGATCGACCTTCTCCGATGCGGTGTATGTGGCGATGTCGCCGTACTCGAACCGCACCTCTTCCGATGCGAACGCCCCCGCCTTCTCCAGCATCGCCTCGGAATTGTCGACGCCGACCGTGTGTGACGCAGCGAGCGTTTCGTGCAGCTCACGCGTGAGCTCACCCGGACCGCATCCGAGATCGATCACGCGCATGCGCGGCCGGCGTTCGACGAGCGCGAGCAGGTCGTCGAACGGCTGGCGGCGTTCGGATTTGAACTTTGTGTATTGGGTGGGGGACCACATGGTTGTTGGCGGTTGTCGGTTATCGGTTATCGGTTGCCGGTGTGGTTGTCCGTTGTCCGTTATCCGTTGTCCGTTTCCAAACCGAGAACCGACAACCGACAACCGACAACCAAACAACCGACAACCCAATCGCGCTACCTCCCCCCACTCATCTCCATCACCGCATTCATCACCAGCGCATACAGCCCGCTCGTGTTCATGCGCCACATCGGGTTGGTGGCCATGAGAATCACGTGGCCTTTGCCGCGGGGGGCGTCGATGACGGCGGCGGTGTTCGCGAGTTCGTCGGCGCCTTCGAGCATTCCTGAGAGCAGCAGGTCTTTCTCGGCGAACGACACGATCACTTTCGGGCGATCTTCGACGCGGGGCAGGTATGCCTCCACGTTCCACGGCGCATCTTCGGGGAGCTGGAATCCGGCTTCGCCCGGTGCGGGCTTCGGGCGCTCGGGAAGGGGGACGTACGGGCGGCCCTGCGGCACGTCGGGATCGTCTTTGCCTCCGCGGCCGCTGGGGCGCGATTCGTTCTGCGGACCTTCTTCGCGGAAGCCGGTGCGGAACACAGGCGCTCCCGAAAAGTAGAGCGGGATCATCTCGTCGTAACCGCGCGCGATGGGATGAGTTGCGTCGGTCACGCTGCCGCGCACGATGGTTCCGGGCGCGCGCAACTTGTTCGTGTTCACCACCCGCACCCATCGCGCGAGACCGTAATCGACGGCCCAGACGGACGTGTCGCGGGCGGTGATTAGCAGGCCGCCTTCTTCGACGAAGCGGGTGAGATTCGCAACGCCGGAGAGGCCGAGGCCGGGGCGCATGTCGTCGGTCTCGTCGATGCCGCCGAGGTTCGGGGTGAGGTCGGTTTTGCGCCAGGGGAGGGGGGCGCCGGGAGCGTAACCATTCACGATGTCCTGCGAGCTCGTGCGGCCGACCGGCGGGAACAGAATCACGTCGTAACGCGCGCGCAGATCGGCGGTCGCGGATGCGTCCTGCGTCGAGATGTACTCGTACGGCACGCGCATCGACTCGAGCGCGAGACGCCACCAACCTTCATCCTGCGTCGACGACCATGTGTGCAGGAGCGCGATGCGCGGCGCGCGCAGCTCGTGCGTGCGGATGTTCGGCATCGATGCGAGCGGCGTCGCGTCGAGGTTCACGTTCGCGATCGCAGCGCCCGGGTCCTGCACGAGCACTGTGCCTGCTGCGAACTTTGCGCTGCCGGAGGTGAACGGCTCGTCCGCCACCATCATGCGCACGTTCGGATTCGCGAAGCGGAGGCGCGCGAGGTCGGTCTCGGCGTTGTTCGGAATGGCGAAGATCGCGCCTTGCGCGGCAGCAGCGCGTGCGACTTCGATCGCGCGCACCATCTTCACGTTGAGCACGTCGGGATTCGCGACGCGGCGCACGTCGACGTTCTTCAGATAGCCGAGCGTCCAGCCGGTGTCGTCGTACACCTTCTCTTCGCCGCGCACATATTGCGTATCGAGCAGCGTGTCGGCGAGCCGCGAATACGGCTGATCCATGCGCACGATGTACGAGCCGCGCGCGAACTTGATCGCCTCCTGTTTCTTCTCGCCTTTCTGCGGCGGCCAGTTGGTGGCGATCGAAAACGGCTCGGTCGCCTCATGCACTTCGACGCCGTGCTGACGCAGAAGCGTGATCAGTTCCTGCACCTGCCCGCTGCGTTTCTGCGCACGATCGATCGCCCATGCAGCCGGACCTTCATTGCGCGCCTTGTCGATCGCGCGTTTGCCCATGGTCCAGAAGCGCTCGAGAAAACGCTCGCGATTCGTGGCCATGTCGCCCAACGCGAGGAGCACGCCCGACTGCTGATAGTTGATGTTGTTCCGCAGCGACCACCGCACCTCGGGCAGCGGCGGATTCTGGCGGAACCACGCGCGATCGCTCGCGCCGCGCACCACGCGGCGCTCGGTGATCGGCCAGCGATTGCCGAACGTTTCGTAGAAGCGGGAGATCGTGTTGCGTCCTGCGCCGACCCAGAACATGTAATTCGGCGCCCAGCCGTCCCAGAATCCATGCAGCCAGACGCCCGGCAGGCCGCGGCGCGTCATCTCGTCCATCTCGTGAAATCCCATGCGATGCCACTCGTCGATCATCATCGGATCGAGCGCGGGATTGAACGGGCCGGTGCCGGTGGAGATGTACATGAACGGCACCGACTCGTGCAGGTCGTGCATGACCTGCGGATGAAAGATGTTGTACGCGCGCATCGCGTTTTTGCTGAGCGCGAGCGCCATTCCGATCTGATCGCGATTGTTGTCGTGCGCGACGTAGTGGCCCCAGTAAACGAGCGGCGGCGTCGGGACGTTCGGGTTGGCCTGGCGATAGCGCCAGAGGTCGACCTGACGATTGCGGCCGTCGACTTCGAGCACGGGAGTGATGAGGGTGATGACGTTGTCGCGGATGCTGCGCATGAGCGGCGTGTCTTCCACGACGAGCCGGTACGCGAGCTCCATCAGCATCTCGGGGCTGCCCGTCTCCGGCGAGTGCATCGCGCCGGTGAGGTAGTACATCGGCTTGCCGGTCGCGATCAGTTTGCGGGCGTCGTCGTCGGTGAGATTGCGCGGATCGGCGAGGCGGCGGGTGACGTCGATGTAGCGATCGAGATTCGCGATCGTTTCCTCGCTGGCGATTGCGACGAGGATGAACTCGCGTCCTTCTTCGGTCTTGCCGACCGAGAAGACTTTCACGCGCGGCGACGCCGCCTCCAGCGCGCGCATGTAGCGATAGATATCCTCGGCGTACGTGAGCCGCCCTTCCGCACCGGCGATGTAGCCGTTGAATTGGAGCGGTGTCGGAACTTTGTCGGATGCAGGCAGATGATCGACGAGTTCGGTCATGAACCGCGGCTCGGTCGTCTGCCGCCGGATCTCACTGGTGTACGTCTCGTCGTTCTGCGCGAACGCGCTGGTTGCGAGGAGGAGGAGAAGGAGGAGGCGGCGCATGGGGGAACGTTATCAGTTGTCCGTTCTCCGTTGTCCGTTACACCGAACGGAGAACCGACAACCGACAACCGCGCGCGTCAGCGCGCGTTCCCGCACACTCCATTGCGAATGATGTCCGCAATCTCATCCACCACTGCGTTCGAATCTTTTGCGAACGGTTCCTTCACTCCGAACAGGATCTCGAGCGAGAAGTAGTTGAAGAAAAGGCGGCTGGTGAGGAGCAGGGCGGAGGTGGGGGAGACGCCGGGGCGGAGGCGCGCCTGCACGGCGTCGCGATCGCCTTTTTCTTCGAAATAGCGGGTGAATCGTTCGGCCATACCGCTGTAGAAGCGCTGGATGTGGGTGCCGCCGAACTCGATCACGTCGACGTAGATCAGCGCAAGGTAGTTGCGGTACTGGCGCACGCTGTCGCGTGCGGCGAAGCCGAGTTGCTCGATGTTGTCGGGGAATTGTCCGGGGCCGTGCAGTACGCGCGTGAAGGGAAAGCGCGCGCTTTCGGTGATCTCCAGATACTCGTCGAGGAGAGCGCGGAAGATCGCGTCTTTTTCGGGGAAGTGGTGGTAGACGTTGCCGGTCGAGACGCCCGCTTTATCGGCGATCTCGCGCATGGTCGTCGCGCGATAGCCCTGATGCGAGAAGAGCGCGAGCGCTGCATCGAGCACGGCGCGGCGGCTTCGCTCCGACTTTTCCTCGCGGTGCATGGGCATTCGCAGTGAACTGTATTCGGATGCCATTTTCAATGGCTTTCGTCACTTTGTTTTTGTTCCGACGATAGACTGCGCGGCGCGTGTCGCATTCTCCGTACGCCCCTCTCCGGATTCCCGACTTTCGCCGCCTTCTCCTCGCCAACGGTGCGGCGACGCTCGCGCGCGAGGCGCAGATCGTCGTGGTCGGCTGGCAGGTCTTTGCCCTCACGCGCGATCCCCTCACGCTCGGCCTCATCGGACTTGCCGAGGCGCTGCCGTACATTGCGGTGGCCTTGTATGCGGGGCATGTGGCGGATCGCGCGGAGCGGCGGACGATCGCGCTTGCGGGAACGTTCGCGCTGGTGATTTCCGCGGTGGTGCTGCTCGTGCTGACGCTGACGCCGAACGCGATTACGGCGGAACGCGTGTGGCCGGTGTATCTCGTGATCGCGCTCAGTGCGACGGCGCGCAGTTTCATGCGGCCGGCGGTCTATGCATTGACGGCGGAGGTGATGCCGCGAGAGCTCTATCCGCAGGCGGTGGCGTGGCGCACGTCGATGTGGCATCTCGCGGCAGTGGTCGGACCGGCGTCGGGCGGATTGCTGTACGGCTTCGCAGGAGCCGCGGCCGCGTACATGGCGGTGATCATCGGCATGGCCTTGTCGCTCGCGGCGATCGCCTCGGTCGCACATCGCGGCAAGCCTGTGCCGCCGGCGGAAGAGGTGCCGCTCGGCGAGAGTCTGAAGAGCGGCCTGCGGTTCGTGTGGAAAGAGCCGGTGCTGCTGACCGCGATGACGCTCGATCTTTTCGCAGTGCTCTTCGGCGGCGCAGTCGCGCTGTTGCCCGCATTCGCGAAGCTGCTCGAAGCGGGACCGCAGGGCCTCGGCATTCTCCGCGCGGCGCCGGCGGTCGGCTCGATCGCGACAGGGATGTGGATCGCGCACCGCCCGCCGATGCAACGCGCAGGCGCCGCTCTCTTCGCATCCGTGGCCGCATTCGGCGGCTGCATGATCCTCTTCGCCCTCTCCCGTCAGTTCTGGCTCTCGTGCCTCGTGCTCGTCGCCAGCGGCGTGTTCGACAACGTGAGCGTGGTCATCCGCTCCACGCTCCTGCAGACACGCACGCCCGAACATCTGTTAGGCCGCGTGTCGGCTGTGAACCAGATCTTCATCGGCTCGTCCAACGAGATCGGCGCCTTCGAATCCGGAGTTGCGGCAAGACTGATGGGTGTCGTTCCCTCGGTGCTCTTCGGCGGATGTATGACGCTGCTGGTGGTGGGGGTGACGGCGTGGAGGGCGCCGGCGTTGAGGAGGTTGCGCGAATTGTGAGGTTGGCGCGCTTACCAAGTGCCTCGCGAGTGCGAATTGAAAATTGAAAATTGAAAATTGAAAGAGCGGACCTGCGACTACAGCTGATTCGCTCGTGTGCGATTTTTCGATTTTCAATTTTCAATTTTCAATTCGTCTCCCGCGCCTCACGCGCTGCGCTACCACTCGTGGACTCACTTGCCTGGCGCGATAGCCTTGACACCAATGAAAGGCCGCGGCGCCTCCTGGAATCCGCAGAACCGGTTCGAGAAGATCGAATACGTGCGGGATGAAGATGCCTATGTCGAGCTCGATGAGCCGGCGCCGGGGACGGTGTATCTGCGCGATCCGACGCGGACGATCATCACCACCAACGACAGTCCGGACGTGGTTTTCGATGCGAGCATCAATCCGTATCGCGGTTGTGAGCATGGCTGCATCTACTGTTTCGCGCGGCCGACGCATGAGTATCTCGGCTTCTCTGCCGGCCTCGATTTCGAGACGAAGATCCTGGTGAAGGAGGATGCGCCGGTTCTACTGCGGGAAGAGTTGCAGTCGAAAAAGTGGCAGCCGAAGGTGCTCGCAATCAGCGGGGTGACCGATCCTTACCAGCCGATCGAACGGAAGCTGCGCCTCACGCGCGGCTGTCTGGAAGTGCTCGCCGACTTTCGCAATCCGGTCGGGATCATCACCAAGAATCATCTCGTCACGCGCGATGCCGACGTGCTGGGCGAACTCGCGCAGTTCAACGCGGCGCGCGTGTTCATCTCCATCACCACCCTCGACGCGAAGCTCGCGCGGATCATGGAGCCGCGCACTTCCACGCCCGAGTTGCGCCTCGAAGCGGTGCGCACGCTCGCGCAGGCGGGCGTCCCGGTGGGAGTGATGGTCGCGCCGACGATCCCCGGCATCACCGATCACGAGATGCCGTCGATTCTCGCGGCAGCGAAAGAGGCGGGAGCGCAGTGGGCCGGCTTCGTCGTACTGCGCTTGCCGTGGGCCGTCGCGCCTCTCTTTGAACGCTGGCTCGAAGAGCACTTTCCCGATCGGAAGGAAAAGGTGCTCAACCGCATGCGCGACCTGCGCGGCGGCAAGCTGTACGACGCGCAATGGGGCCTCCGCGGCCGCGGCACCGGCATCTTCGCCGACCAGATCGAGTCCCTCTTCGACATCACCTGCCGCAAGCTCGGTCTCAACGAAGAACGCCGCGAACTCTCCACCGAACATTTTCGGCGACGGAGTTTGCAGGGGAGTCTGTTTTGAGGGTGTCGGTTATCGGTGAAAAACGGTTGTCGGTTATCGGTTCTCGGTTGTCGGTGAGAAGAAACCGATAACCGATAACCGACAACCGAAAACCGACAACCCGAAGGAGAACCATGAAAACCATCTTCGAAGGCGAACGCCTCCTGGTCAAAGAAACCGACGACTGGCAGTTCGTGGAACGGAAAAAGGGAAAGAGCGCGGTCGCGGTGATCGCGGAGACGGACGACGGAAAAGTCATCCTCACCGAACAATTGCGCAAGCCGCTCGGCAAACGGGTGATCGATTACCCGGCCGGCCTCGTCGGCGACGAAGGAACAAACGATCCGGCCAAGACGGCAAAGAAAGAGCTCGAAGAAGAGACGGGCTACGTGTGCGAGTCCGTCGAGCATCTCGCCACCGGCCCCAGCTCCCCCGGCATCACCTCCGAAATCGTAAGCTTCTATCGCGCGAAGAACGTGACCCGCAAAGGCGAGGGCGGGGGCGTGGGGGGCGAGGACATCACCGTGCACACGATTGCACGGGACGAGCTGGAAGAGTGGCTGAAGAAGAAAGAAGAAGAAGGGGTGCTGGTGGATTTGAAGTTGTGGGGAGGGATGTATTTCTTAGGACGGTGACGCTTGGTGGCGAGTGGCGAGTGGCGAGTTGCCAGGGCGGTCTCGCCTGGACGCCAGG
>JALYOB010000109.1 GCA_030857085.1 Acidobacteriota bacterium
GCTGCACGTCGCGTCGCACGCGGCCGCTGGTCGGATCCTGAAGGAAGACGACCTCGACCTTTGGCATGCCGAAAACGGCGGCCTTGTCTCTGTTCCACACCCATTCGGTGCGCGCGGCAACCTGACGTCCGCTGCCGCTCATGCCCGTCACGCCGGTACCGGCGGCGGTCGTGAAGCTCGCTTCATTCATGCCGGTCGAAGGCGGCCCGAGGACGATGGTGGCGCGGCCGCGATCGGTCATCGAACCGCGGCGGCCCGGCTCGGCGAACGTCTGATCGGCGCTGAGGACGCGCGATTCGAACTCGCTGCGATATTCGTTCTGCGGCGTTCCGGGCGTCGGATCGCGGCGCGCCCAGAAGAGATCGATGAAGTCGATCGCCTGCTGATCGCTCTTCACGTTCTTCCATGCGCGGGTCTCGTCGGCGGTCATGATCCATTGCGCCGGACCATTTCTCCACTCCTCGTATTTTTTCGAAACCGCGGCCGCTGCATTGAGCGCCACGGCGCACAACGTGACAGCAAGCGCAACCTGCGTGAGGCGTAAACGCGTCATCGTGTCTTTCTCCCTATGCGATTTATTCTGACATGCCGGGCAGGCCGCCCGCGGCGAACGCGAGGACGTTTTCAAAAGCCTGACCGAAGTAGAGTTCGTAACTGTCCCGCTCGACGTAGCCGAGATGCGGCGTGCAGATCGCGTTCGGCATCGCGAGCAGAGGATGATCCGCATGCTCGACCGGCTCGTCTTCGTAGACGTCGACCGCGGCGAAGCCGGGACGTCCCGCACGCAACGCCGCCTCGAGCGCGCCCGGCTCGATGAGCTCCGCGCGGCTCGTGTTCACCAGCAGGGAAGTCGGTTTCATCCTCGCCAGATCAGACGCGCCGAGCATGCCGCGCGTTTCTTTCGTGAGACGGAGATGCAGCGAGAGGACGTCCGATCGCTCGCACAGCTCCTCTTTCGTTTCAGCGAATGCATGGCCATCTGCGATCGCACGCGTGCGCGAGCCTTCACGTCCGAACGCGAGCACGTGCATGCCGAGGGCGCGGCCGTAACTCGCCACGAGCGCGCCGATCTTTCCGTATCCATAGATGCCGAGCGTGCGGCCGAGAACGGTGGTCCCGAGCTCGCCCTGCCAGCCGCCGCTCTTCAGGCGCGCGATTTCCTGCGGCAGACGCCGCATCGCCGCGAGGATCAGTGCGAACGTGAGCTCGGCCGGCGCGTACGGCGAGCCCGTTCCGACCGCGACTGCAACGCCGCGCCGCGCGCAGGCATCTGTGTCGATGTGCGCGGTGCCTTTGCCGGTCTGGCTTATGAGCTTCAGCTTCGGCAATCGTGCGAGCAGTGCGTCGGTGATGGGGGTGCGCTCGCGGATGAGGACGAGCGCGTCGGCGTCGCGAAAGCGATCGGCGAGCGCGTCGAGATCGCGCACCGTATCGTTGTAGATCGTGACCTCGTGCGCGGCGAGTCTGGAGAAGCAGGCGAGGGTGCGAACGGCGTCCTGATAGTCGTCCGGAATGACGATGTGCATCGCATATAATCGCGCGCGCTTTGCGCGACCTCAAAATCTTTTCGGGTCGATCCCACCCCGCGCTCGCTGAAGAGATCTGCACGCACCTCGGCGCCACGCCGGGACACGTGACGCTCTACAGTTTTTCCGACGGCGAGACGTATGTGCAGATCGACGAGAACGTCCGCGGCGCGGACGTGTTCATCATTCAGCCGACCTGTCCTCCCTCGGTCAACGATCATCTGATGGAGCTCTTGATCATGCTCGACGCATTCAAGCGCTCCTCGGCCAAACGCGTCACGGCGGTCGTGCCGTATTACGGCTACGCGCGTCAGGATCGGAAAGACAAGCCGCGCGTGCCGATCACCGCGAAGCTGGCGGCGGATCTGATCAGCACCGCGGGCGCCGATCGCGTGCTGACGATCGATCTGCACGCGGCGCAGATTCAGGGCTTCTTCAACATCCCGGTCGATCACCTCTTCGCCGCGCCGGTCATGGTGGGACATCTCAAGCAGCTCGGCCTCGATGACCTCACCATCGTCTCGCCCGATGCCGGTGGCGTGGAGCGCGCACGTGCCTATGCGAAACGCCTCGGCGCATCGCTCGCGATCATCGACAAACGCCGCTTCGCGAAGAATCAGACCGAGGTGATGAACATCATCGGTGAAGTCGAAGGACGCAATGTGTGCATCGTCGACGACATCATCGACACCGCCGGAACGCTGATTCACTCCGTGCAGGCGTTGGCGGAAAAAGGAGCGCGCTCGATCTCCGCCGTCTGCACCCACGCCGTCCTCTCCGGCCCCGCCATCCAGCGCATCAACAGCTCCCAGCTGACGAGCGTCATCACCACCAACAGCATCCCCACCGAAGACAAAGAAGCCGAATGCCCGAAACTGATGACCCTCTCGATCGGCAACCTCCTCGCGGAGGCGATCAAGAGAATTCATCGGGAGGATTCGGTGAGTAGTCTGTTTGAGATGTGAGGGGCGCGGGGTGCGCCGTTGTCGGTTGTCGGTTGTCCGTTCAGGGTGGTGTCTAGCTGCGAGTCCCGATTTGCGGAGCGCGGACAACGGATAACGGACAACGGACAACCACTACCGACAACCGAGAACCGACAACGCGCACGGGAATATCCCCACGTTTCCAGTCCTTTACGCGCGTTCGAACTAGTTCAAAGGAGTCACTCACCATGGCTGAGGTCACGTTGGAAGTTACTCGTCGCGAGGCGACGGGGAAGGAAGTCGCGAAGAAGCTGCGTCGGGACGGGAAAGTGCCGGCGGTCGTTTATGGCGGTCACCGTGAGCCGGTGGCGATCGTCGTCGATCGCAAGTCCGTCAGCGAGCTCATTCAGAAGAGCGAGCACGGCATCCGCTCGGTGTTCCTGCTCAAGATGGCAGGCAGCGATCAGCAGCGCCACGCGATGATCAAGGAGTTGACCATCGATCCGGTGTCGCGCCGCATGACGCACATCGACTTCGTCCGCGTGATCATGGACGAGAACGTCAAAGTCACCGTTCCGGTCCACGTCACCGGCACCGCCCTCGGCGTCAAGGAAGGCGGCCTGCTCGACTTCCAGCTGCGCGAGCTCCACATCGAGTGCCTCCCGAATGCGATTCCTGACTCGATCGACGTCGACGTCACGCCGCTCAACGGCCACGACTACTTCCGCATCAAAGACCTCAAGCTCCCCGAGGGCGTGAAGGTTCTCGACGACCCGGAGCGCGTGGTGGTGGGTGTGACGCACGCCAGGGTGGAAGCCGACACCGCCGCCGAAGGCGCGACCGCCGAACCGGAAGTCATCAAGAAAGGGAAGACCGACGACGCGAAGTAAGCGGTCGCCTTCCGTTTGTTTGCAACCCCGCGCTTGCCGCGGGGTTTTGCTTTCTGGAGAATCGTTTCGATGAAGAAAGCCACACTGCTGCTCATGCTCCTCCTCACGCTCGCGTTCTCGTGCAAACGGAGTGAGAAACCGGCTTCCGGCGAGCGCGATGGCGACTCCGACCGGCAGGAAGGAAAAAAGAGCGCGCAGGCGGCAACCGGCAGCGACGTCGGCTCGATCATGCCGGAGTACGCGGCGATGTGGCTCGACGGCTCGAAGTTCGATCTCGCCAGCAAGCGCGACAAGGTCGTGCTGCTCAACGTGTGGGCCACGTGGTGCGGCCCGTGCCGTTACGAGATTCCGGAGCTGCAGGCGATCCACAACAAGTACGCGCCGAAGGGCTTCGAGGTCATCGGCGTGAGTGTGGATGAGAGCGGCGTGGAGCCGGTCAAGCAGTTCGTCGATCAGCAGAAGATGACCTACCCGGTCGCGCTCGACGCGGAAGGGAAGCTCGCGAACATGCTGCAGACTTCGGTACTGCCGACGTCCGTAATCCTCGATCGCAGCGGCAAGATCGTCTGGAAAAAATTCGGCGCGATCATGCCCAACGACCCCGAGCTGACCAAGGCGATCGAGGCCGCGCTCTAGAGCTGGCGGCGATCGGGTGTGCCGCGTTCCGCGGCGCGGCGGTCGCGCGTGCGCTGGATGAACGAGCTGACGTTGCGCGCCATCTGGCCCAGGAGCAGGCGCATCGGAAGCCAGGCAAGTGCGATCCCGATGGCCAAGGCGATGACGAGCGCGACGACGACGGCGATGAGCGTTGTTAACGAAGACATCTGCCGTCTTCAATAGCAAGGCGCCTGCCGGACAGGTACTCTCACGCCGTGGATTTCGTTGCGAAGTTTCCGATTTCCGAGCGGCTCACGCAGCCGCTTCGGGCGGTGCTTCGCGGCGAGCAGTCGGATTGGCCCGATGAGCTGACTGCCGAAGAGGGTCAGGCGCTCATCGAGCACGGAATCGCGCCGCTGGTCTACGCCGCGACGCACGCACCTTCGCTGCGCGGGGAGGCGATTCGCGCGGCGGCATTCGAGCCGCTGCGCGCGGCCGATCTGACGGTCGTGCTCGAGGCGCTCGCCTCGCGCGGAGTCGAGGCGCTGGTGATCAAAGGAAGCGCGCTGGCGTACGAGGTCTACGCCTCTCCCGATCTCCGTCCACGCGGAGATACGGACATCCTCATCGCACGCAAGGATGTCGATGCCTCGCGTGCGGCATTGCTGGAGCTCGGCCTCAAAGAAACCATCGGCAGCGGCGACGAACATGCGGTGCGGCAGATGATCTTCACGCGCGCGAACGGACTCACGTACGACGTGCACTGGTCGGTCTCGAATCTCGCGCTGTTTCAGTCGCTGCTCGCATACGACGATCTCCGCACGCGCGCCGTCGCCTTGCCTCCGCTCGGCCCGCACGCGCGCGGACTCGCACGCGCCGACGCGTTGCTGCTCGCGTGCATTCACCGCGTCGCGCATCATCACGACAGCGACCGCCTGATCTGGCTTGCCGACATCGCGTACCTGCGCGAGCGCATGTCGCCCGAGGAGCATCGCGCGTTCTGGCGCAACGCCGCGGCAGGCAAAGTGGTGACCGTCTGCACGCGCTCGATCGAGCTCGCCGACGCCTGGTTCGCGCCCGCGCCGCAAGATCGCGCGGAGGAGTATCTGACACAGGAAGAACTGATGCAGGACGAGCCATCCCGAGTGATGCTCGACCGCGAGATCACCTACGCCCGCGTGCTCGCCGCCAACTTTCGCGCCCTGCCATGGCCCGCGAGGATCGCGCGATTGCGCCAACTCGCATTCCCGCCCGAAGCGTTCATGCGCACCTCCTTCCGCAGCAATGCGCCGCTGCCATGGCTGTACTTGCGGCGCGCATTACGCGGTGTGACGAAGTTGTTCCGCCGGGCAAGGTGAGGATGAGGTAGCGAGTGGCGCGTGGCGAGTTGCCAGGGCGTTATCGCCTGAGTCCCACGTGTGGCGAGCCCGCGCGCCTCATGTCATCAGGCTTGCGATCCATGTCGCCCAGGCCATACCGCCCTGGCAACTCGCTACGCGCCACTCGCTACGGCAGCCAATCACGCTCGCTCGTGGCACTCGCGCACGTGCGAAATCAGCTGGCGGATGTCGAACGGCTTGGGCACGACGCGGAACACCGGCTTCTGATTGGCCGTCTCGGCGGCGCCCTGCAGGTTTGCGCTCATCACGATCACGCGCGGCGTGTCCATCGGGCGTTCCGTTTCGAGATAGCGCAGCACGCCGTGGCCATCGACGCGGGGCATCATCAGATCGAGCAGCACCGTCGCGTAATCGTTCTGCGCCAGCTTCTCGATTGCCTCGTAGCCGTCGCGCGCGACTTCCACCTCGAAGCGCTCGCGGCGGAGCACACGCTCGACCATCGCACGGATCGCGTCGTCATCGTCGACGACCAGAACTTTCTTAGGAGCTTCCGACAACCTGAAAACCTCTCTCGACGTGCCTTAAAGCAAGGAGACTGCCTGCCGCGTCATTGAAACCATGAACCACCATTCACGTCAATAGCGACGCCGTTGAGGTAATCGGCCATCGGAGAGGCGAGAAAGAGGATCACGGCCGCCACATCGTCGACCGTGCCGACGCGGCGCAGCGGAATCTGACCGACGATCTCCTCGTAGTGCTTTTCGAGCTCCTCGCGTGCGATTTCCGTGTCGACGAAGCCGGGCGTCACACAGCTAGCGACGATGTTGTCCTTCGCACAGGCGCGAGCGATCGAGCGGGTGAGATTCACCATCGCTGCCTTCGACGCGCCGTAGTCGGCAAATTCTGTCTCGCCGCGCCACGCCGAGCGCGATGCGACGTTGATGATCTTCCCGCCGCCGTTCTTGCGCATCGAGCGCATCGCCAGAAACGAGGCATTCGCGGCGCCGAAGACATTCAACGCAAAGGTGCGTTCCCAGCCGCGCTGCCACGCTTCGTAGTCGTCGCCGTCGAAGTGATTGTGCGCATGCCAGCCGGCGTTGTTGACCAGGATGTCGATGCGGCCGAAATGGTCCACTGCCTGACCAATCATCCGCTCCACCTGCGCCGGATCGGAGACGTCGGCCTGCACCGCCACCGCGCGCTCCCTCCCGATCTGCTGCACCACTTCCTCCGCCTCGGACGCGCTGCGGTTGAAATTGACCGCGACCTGCGCGCCCGCTTCGCCCATGCGCAGCGCTGCTTCGCGTCCGATGCCGCGCGAGGCGCCGGTGATGAGGACGACTTTTCGGGAGAGATCGAGGGTGGTTTTGCTCATGCGGCGCGGTATCGTAGCGCACGCGATGAGTGCCGAGATCACGTTCTACACGCGAAAGAATTGCCCGTTATGCGACAAGGCGAGGGAAGCGATTCGCGCCTCCGGCGCGGACGTGCAAGTGACCGAGGTGGACATCGACGCCGATCCCGAACTGCACGAGCGCTACACGAACGACGTGCCGGTCGTGCACGTGAACGGCGAGGAAGCGTTCCGCCACCGTGTCGACCCGAAACAGTTCGCCTCCTACATCAGAGCCGGCCTGCGTGGCTGGCGCGTGGTGAAAGGACACGAACTGGAAAAGGAGTATCGCTTCGACGACTTCGCCCAGGCGCTCGCCTTCACCAACCGCATCGGCGCGATCGCCGAAGAGCTGAATCACCATCCCGACATCCATTTGTCGTGGGGCAAAGTGCGCGTGACCACCTGGTCGCATGACGTGGACGGATTGTCGGAGCGGGATTTTCGTCTGGCGGGGAGGGTGGAGGGGTGAGGGTGTCAGCGTCCGCGGCGCTGCAGGCGCCGCGGTGGTGTCGGGTGTCTGGGATGTTCCGTCCAGGCGAGACGTCCCAGACACCTGACACCCGACACCTGACACCGCATCCTTGACGCTCTAATCACACATCGCCCGCAACAGATAACGCACAACCAGTTATCATCCCGCCGGTCCATGTCGAACCCATCCATCTACCGGCGCTCTCAGGACGTCGTCTGCCGTCAGGTCGGTGCGGAGTCCATCCTCGTACCCATCCGGCACAATGTGGGGAATCTCGACTTCGTTTACACGCTTTCGCCTGTAGCGGCGCGGGTGTGGTCGCTGCTCGACGGGACGCATACGGTTGATGCGATCGTCGGCGAGCTCTGCAACGAATTCGACGTCGATGCCGCCACTGCCACGGCCGACGTCGGCGCGCTTCTGGCAGACTTGGCAGGAGCATCGCTGGTAACGCAGGTGACATGATCGAGACCCAGTCGTACGCCGACTTCAGCAGAGTGGTTCACGACGAAGTGAACCCGATGCGCATCCCGGTCAACGGTACGATCGAGATCACGAACCGCTGCCCGCTCGAATGCGCGCATTGCTACAACAACCTGCCGATGAGCGACGCCGGCGCACGCCGCCGCGAGCTCACGACCGAGGAGCACAAGCGCCTCCTCGATGAGCTCTCCGAACTCGGGTGCCTCTGGCTGTTGTACTCCGGCGGCGAGATCTTCGCGCGCGCCGACTTTCTCGAGATCTACAGCTACGCCCGTTCGAAGGGCTTTCTGATCACGCTCTTCACGAACGCGACCCTCATCACCGAGCGCATTGCCGACTTTCTCGCGGCGAATCCGCCGTTCGACATCGAAGTCACGCTCTACGGCCGCACGAAGGCCACGTATGAGTCGCTGACCGGCATCCCCGGCTCGTTCGAGAAGTGCATCCGCGGCATTCATCTGATCCTCGATCGGAAGCTGCCGCTCAAGCTGAAAACCGTTGCGCTGACGATCAACAAGCACGAGATCAAGGCGATGAAACAGTTCGCCGAGGAGCTCGGGGTCGAGTTCAAGTTCGACCCGATGATCAATCCGCGTATCGATTGCTCTTCGAGTCCGCTCGCGGTGCGCCTCTCGCCCGCGGACGTCGTCGCGCTCGATCTCGATGATGCGGAACGGGTCAGTGAATGGCGCCGGCTCGCGCTCGAATGCGCGCCGCCGCTGCCGGAAGAAGCGGAATCGCGGCTGCTGTACGAATGCGGCGGCGGCGTGAATTCGTTCGCCATCGACCCGTATGGCGAAATGACCATCTGCGTGCTCTCGCACATGGACAGCTACAACGTGCGCGACGGCTCGGTCCGCGAAGGGTGGGAGCAATTCCTCTACTCCGTCCGCTCGCGCCGCGTCACACGCGTCACCAAGTGCACGACCTGCGCGATGAAATCGCTCTGCGGCTCGTGCGCGGCCAATGGCGAGCTGGAAAATGGAGATGCCGAGGCGCCGGTCGATTTCCTCTGCCGCACCGCGCATTTGCGGGCGGAGGTCTTCGGCATCGACATCCCGAAGCATGGCGATTGTGAATATTGCCCGGATGGCATCGCGCGCGACGAGATCGACGCGCTCGCAGAGAAGGTACACTCCCGTCACGGCGACGTTGCCGCGATGATTGCAGAAGTTCCCGCGGCCGCAGCGCGCAATGCGTGCGGCAGCGGCGGTTGCGGTACGTGTCACGTGCGATGATTGAGGAACTGCAATGAACGACAACAAGAAAGAAGCGCTCCAGAAGAAGCGGTACGAGAAGCCGGCAGTCACGCGCTTTCCTCTGCGTCCCGAGGAAGCGGTGCTCGGGTTCTGCAAGTCGAATGCGTCGTCTGGCCCGAGCGGCGGCGGCTGCCGCGGCGTCAGCACCTGCTTCGCTCCCGGCTCCTGACCAAACCCGTGGATCACTTCCTCGGCATCGGCGGACTGACCATCGCCGTTCGCTGCGCCGATGAACGTCTTCGCTGCGAATGGATCGATCCCGTTCGCCGCTTTCTCATTGAGCCGGTGACCGCGCCCGATCTCGATCTCGACGTCCGCGTGAGCGACTCGATCGAGGCGGGCAGCGGCGCGGTGATCTTCGACTCCGACGCGGTCTGGCGCATGCTGCGCGACGGTGACGGCTTGCGCATCGAATGCCGCTCTGCTGCTTTTGCGGCTGGGCCGTACAAGGTGGCGACCTTCGATGCGACGTTCACGCGCGGCACGATCGTGATGCGCTCCGACGTCGCGGAGATGAATCCTCTGGACTATCCGCTCGATGAAGTCATCGTTTCGAATCTGTTAGGCCGCGGACGCGGGGTTGAACTGCATTCGTGCGGCGTCATCGATCGGGAAGGACGCGGTCATTTGTTCGTGGGCGTCTCCGGCGCCGGCAAAACGACGACCGCGCGTTTGTGGGCCGATGACGCGAGTGGCATCGTCAGCGACGATCGCGTGGTCGTGCGCGAGCGCGATGGCGCGATGTGGATGTACGGCACTCCGTGGCACGGTGAGGCGGAGTTGTCGATGCCGCAGGGCGTGCCGCTCGCGGGCGTGTATCTGTTGACGCAGGCCTCGTCGAACGAGCTGCGCGAGCTGCCGCATGCCATTGCGGTCGCGCGTTTGTTCGGCTGCACGTTTCCTCTGTTTCACGACGCGATCGCGCTCGACTTCACGCTCGAGTTTCTTGCGCAACTCGCGGCCGCAGTGCCGGTACGCGAGCTCCGCTTCACGCGCGATCGCGCCGCGGTCGAATTGATCCTGCGCGGCGCTGCATGAGCAGCATCAACACGACGGAACTGATCGTCGACCTGCTGCGCCGCGGCCATGCGGTGAAGTTCCGCGTGCGCGGCGACAGCATGCATCCAACCATTCGCGACAACGAGTCGCTGCACGTCGAGCCGGTGACGGACGTGCGCATCGGCGATGTGGTGCTCGTGCTCGCGGATCGCGGATTGACCGCGCATCGCGTGATCGCAATGGATGCAGAGACGATCACGACTCGCGGCGA
>JALYOB010000523.1 GCA_030857085.1 Acidobacteriota bacterium
GGCCGGCACGGCCGGCCCGCCGGAGGCCCCTTGGTCGTCTCTTCCGCTAGTGCTTCGACGCCTCGGACTTGGCCGTCGCGATTGGTTCTTTCCAGCTCTTGAACTTCGCGGCGAGATAGTCCTTGTTCATCCGCACGATGAACTGCGTGGAGATTTCCTTCGGGCAGACCGCTTCGCATTCGCGGAAAAACGTGCAGTTCCCGAAATACGTCTCCATCACTTCCACCATATTCACCACGCGCTCGTAACGCTCCGGCTGGCCTTGCGGCAGCAGGCCGAGGTGCGAGACCTTTGCGGCGGTGAACAGGTGTGCGGCGCCGTTGGGGCATTGTGCGACACAGGCGCCGCATTGAATGCACTCCGCGGCGTCCATCGACATCTCCTGAATCGGCTTTGGAATCGGGAGCGTGTTCGCTTCCACCGCGCTGCCGGTATTGACGGAGATATAGCCGCCCGCGGCAATGATGCGGTCGAGCGGATTGCGATCGACGATCAGATCCTTGATCACCGGAAACGCGCGGGAGCGCCACGGCTCCACCACCACGTCGTCGCCATTATTGAAATGGCGCATGTGCAGCTGGCAGGTCGCGGTGCCGCCGACCGGGCCGTGTGCGACGCCGTTGATCATCATGCCGCACGAGCCGCAGATGCCTTCGCGGCAGTCGTGCTCGAAGTGAATCGGCTCCTCCCCTTTTTCAATGAGGCGCTCGTTCACGACGTCGAGCATTTCGAGGAAGGAAGCATCGGGACTGATGTTCTCGGCGCGATACGTCACAAAGCCGCCCTCGGCTTCGCGCGATTTCTGCCGCCAGACGTGCAGGGTTAAGTCCATTATTTATAGCTCCTGGTCGCGAGCTTCACTTCCTCGTAATTGAGCGGCTCTTTGTGCAGCACCGGCTCGTTGCCGTCGCCCTTGTACTCCCAGGCCGCGACATAGAGGAACCGGTCGTCATTGCGCTGCGCCTCGCCGTCCGGCGTCTGATATTCGACGCGGAAATGGCCGCCGGCCGATTCCTCGCGGTGCAATGCGTCGATGCACATCAGCTCCGCGAGCTCGAAAAAGTCGGCGACGCGGCCCGCTTTTTCGAGAGCCTGATTCGGCTCTTCACTGCCGCCGAGAACGCGCACGTCGGTCCAGTACTTTGCGCGGAGATCGCGAATCATCCCCAGCGCATTCTTCAGACCGTCTGCAGTGCGGGCCATGCCGCAGTAATCCCACATGATGCCGCCGAGCTCGCGGTGATACGAGTCGACGCTGCGGGTTCCCTTTGCGTCGACGAGCCTCGACACGCGCTGGCGTACCGCAGTTTCCGCCTCCGCAAAAGCGGGATGCGTGACCGGAACCTTCTTGCCGAACTGGCCGGCGAGATAGTCGCCGATCGTGACCGGCAGCACGAAATAGCCGTCCGCGAGACCCTGCATCAGCGCGCTTGCGCCGAGACGGTTTGCGCCGTGATCGGAGAAATTCGCCTCGCCGATGACATAGAGACCCGGCACGGTCGACATGAGGTTGTAGTCGACCCACAATCCGCCCATCGAATAGTGCGGCGCCGGATAAATCCGCATCGGCACCTCATACGGATCCTCGGCCGTGATGTCGTGGTACATCTCGAAGAGGTTGCCGTAGCGCTCTTCAATGACCTTGCGTCCGAGGCGCTTGATGGCGTCGGCAAAATCGAGATAGACGCCGCGGCCGGACGGACCGATGCCGCGCCCGTCGTCGCATGCTTCCTTTGCGGCGCGTGAGGCGATGTCGCGCGGCGCGAGATTGCCGAAGCTCGGGTACTTGCGCTCGAGGTAATAGTCGCGCTCCGCTTCCGGAATCTCCTTCGGCGAGCGCTTGTCGCCCTGCGCCTTCGGCACCCAGATGCGTCCGTCATTGCGGAGCGACTCCGACATCAGCGTGAGCTTCGACTGATAGTCGCCGCTCTGCGGAATGCAGGTCGGATGGATCTGCGTGTAGC
This sequence comes from Acidobacteriota bacterium, assembly GCA_030857085.1. Classification (GTDB taxonomy): domain Bacteria; phylum Acidobacteriota; class Thermoanaerobaculia; order Gp7-AA8; family Gp7-AA8; genus QHVT01. The sequence goes on from JALYOB010000523.1 coordinate 1,965, forward strand.
AGGGGTTCGCGAATGCGGCGCCGCGCTTGTGCGCGCGCCAGATGGCGGTGGCATTGGAGGCCTTCGCATTCGTCGAGAGGTAGAAAACGTTGACATAGCCGCCGGTACCGAGGACCACCGCGTCGGCCGCATGCGCCTCGATTTTTCCGGTGACGAGATTGCGGGTGATGATGCCTTTGGCGTGGCCGTCGACCACCACCAGATCGAGCATTTCGTGGCGGTTGTACTGCTTGACCGTACCGAGCGCGATCTGCCGCTCGAGCGCCTGAAATGCGCCGAGGAGCAGCTGCTGCCCTGTTTGCCCGCGCGCAAAGAAGGTGCGCGAGACCTGCACGCCGCCGAACGAGCGATTCTCGAGTGCGCCGCCGTATTCACGCGCGAACGGCACGCCCTGCGCGACCGCCTGGTCGATGATGTTGACCGACAGTTCCGCGAGACGGTGCACGTTTGCTTCGCGGGCGCGATAGTCGCCGCCTTTGATCGTGTCGTAGAAGAGGCGATAGATGCTGTCGCCGTCGTTGCGGTAGTTCTTCGCCGCATTGATGCCGCCCTGCGCGGCGATCGAGTGCGCGCGGCGCGGGCTGTCGTGATAGACGAAGCACTTGACGTTGTATCCGAGCTCGCCCAGCGTCGCGGCGGCCGAAGCGCCGGCGAGTCCTGCGCCGACGACGATGATGTCGTACTTGCGCTTGTTGGCCGGATTGACCAGCTTGTAATGCGACTTCGCGTACTCCCACTTCTGCGCCACCGGTCCCGGCGGAATCCTGCTGTCGAGTTGCATCTTGCTGTCGAACTGAATGCTCATCGCACGATCCCCGTGATCACCGCCAGCGGAAACGAGACGTTGGCGATCGTGATGATCGCGGCGAACGCGGTCGCGAAACTGCGGCGCCATGCTTCGATGCGCGGATTGACGATGCCGAGCGAGCCCCACATGGCCCAGACGCCGTGATAGAGGTGCAGGCCGAGGGCGAGGTTGGCGATGATGTAGACGGCCGCGACCCACCACTGCATCTGAAACCCGCTCACCACGTTGTGATAGGCGTCGTCTTTGATGAAGTTCGGATGCGCCTGTCCGGTCGTGAGATGCAGCAGGTGATAGAGGATGAAGAGGAAGATGATCACGCCGCCCCAGCGCATCGTGCGCGAGGCGTAGGACGCCTTCACGAAATCACGATTGCGGTAGTCGAGCGGGCGTGCGGCGCGGCTCATCTGCGTCAGTGCGTACGCTGCATGAATGTGCAGCACGACGCAGACGAGAAGGAGCAGGCGCATGGCCCAGAGGACGCCGCTTTCCGGCACCGCCGGCGCGCCCATCGCACGCAGGAAGTGGGCGTACTCGTTCATGTGCTCGGCCCCCATGTACAGCTTGAGGTTGCCGACCATGTGCAGAAAGATCCAGCCGAAGAGGATCACGCCGGTGATGGCCATGACCGCCTTCTTGCCGATCGAAGAGCGGTAGAAGTTCCCGAACCACGTCATTCGGAGCTCACCTCGATGTGGGGGGTGTCGGAAGAGAAGGCGCGAAGCGCAGAAGGCATCCGGGGCGCAATCATAGTCACGGTTGTCGTGGGGTCAACAGTTCGTTCGGAGTGGCGCGTTCAGAGTGGCGAGTGGCGCGTGGCGAGTTGCCAGGGCAGTATCGCCCGGACGAGAGAGTCTTGTGTCACGCCGAGCGAAGTCGAGGCATCCTCGCCCTACTCGCACGCACCTGCCCCGTACGCAGGGGATCCC
>JALYOB010000524.1 GCA_030857085.1 Acidobacteriota bacterium
CCACGGCATTCCACAGAGTTCCTCAGCGTGCACAAGGGCCACGGTCCGGGTGAGCGAGGAGCGCGAGAAACCAAAGCCGAGGAACTCTGTGAAATGCGGTGCGAGCGCTGTTTGCGAATGCGCGTTGCGTGTCGTCCAGGCGAGCACTGCCCTGGCAACTCGCCACACGCCACGCGCTACTTCTCTCCCAGTCTCAGGAACTCCGATCGTGCGATCGCATCCGTTCGCAGCACGCCGCGCATGGCGGACGTCAGCATCGCCGTCTCCGGCTGGCGCACGCCGCGGCAGCCCATGCAGAGGTGATGCGCCTCGAGCACGACGCCGACACCGCGTGCTTCGAGATGCTCTTCGATCGCGTCGGCGACCTGGCTCGTGAAGCGTTCCTGAATCTGGAGGCGGCGTGCGAAACAGGAGACGAGCCGCGCGAGCTTGCTGATGCCGACCACGCGTCCCGGCAGATAGCCAACGGTCGCCTCGCCGTAGAAGGGGAGGAGGTGATGCTCGCACGTCGAATAGAACGCGATGCCGCGCAGCACGACCAGCTCATCGCATTCTTCGGCGAACGTTCTGCCGAGAATGGTGGCGGGTTCTTCGTCGTATCCGGAAGTCAGTTCGCGCCACGCGCGCGCCACACGTTGCGGCGTGTCGAGCAGACCATCGCGCGTGACGTCCTCGCCCACGTACCGCAGCAGCGTGCGTACCGCGTCTTCCGCTTCCTCGCGCGTCACGCGCGGCTCGTGTGCAACCTCTTGCAGGGTCATCGATGTCGATCCTTCCACGCGATTAGAGCGGCGGATGGACATGTGGTGACAGCGATTCGGGCGGGCCGCACCTCGATTACAATCGCGCCCGGTCCCTTCCCATGAAAACGCGCCCGCTGGTGATGCTGTGCTGGATCCTCGTGATCATCGCGGCGATTCTCGTCGCGTTCAACTTCACGAGCATGCTCACGCGGCCGTGGCTCGGCGTCGATTACACGCGCGACCGCGGCATGGTGCTCGAGGTCGAAAGCCGCAGCCCCGCCGAAGCGGCCGGCATTCGCCAGGGTGACCGCATCGTGGCGATGAACGGCGTGCGCATCGCGCCGAACGTGAAGCCGCTCTACTTCGCGAGTGCCGGACGTCCGCTGCCGGTCGTCATCGAGCGTGACGGCGCGACGCGCGAAGTCGTCGTGATGCCGCTCTCGCAGGAAGTCATGCGCCGCGAACGTTTTCTCGCGGGCGGCGCGTCGACGCTCAACGCGATCAACTCGTACCTCAACTTTCCGCTGCATCTCTGGATGCTCGGCCTCGCGTTCGCGCTGCTCGTGCTGCGTCCCGGCAACAAAGACGCGCGGCTCGCGGCGCTCTCGGTGTCGACGTGGGCGGGCGGCTTTTTCATCTACCGCGCGCCCGGATTCGGTGCGCTGCTCGAGCGTGTTCCCGATGCGTTCCACGCGCCGCTGCTCTTCTTTGACGCCGCGTATTGCGCTGCATTTTTCGCGGTGAATCTCCATTTCGCGATGACGTTCCCGAGCGAGCGGACGCGCATGCGCCGGCGCTGGGAAGTGATTCCGTACGTCGTGGCGCTGCCGATCTTCATCGAGACGCTCGCCCACAATCTGCGGCGCCTCGGCGGCGATGTGCGTCCCGCGGGATTGCCGTGGAACGACGCGTACGCGACGTTCGGGACGACGCTGCTCGTCGCGGCGCTGGCGACGCTCGCGATTCGCTTCATGCATCTCGACGACGCGAATGCGCGCCGCCGTCTGCAACTGATCTTCCTCTCGATGCTGCCCGGCAGCGTCGCCTTCATCCTCGGCTACCTCGCGCTTGCGCTGCGCATGAATCGCCTCGACTCGATCACTGCGCTGCTGCACGTGCCGTCGATGATCCTCGGCTCAAGCATCTTCGGCTACGCAGTCGTGCGGCATCGCATCTTCAACATCCGCGTGCTCGTGCGGCGCAGCCTGCAGTACGCATTCGCGCGCAGCACGCTGCTCGCGCTCATGGCGATGCCGGTGGTCGGCCTGGCCGGATTTCTCTGGATTCATCGCAGCGACTCGCTGGCCGTGCTGCTGACCGGCACGCCCGCGGTGTACGTGCTGCTGATCCTGCCGCTCGTGCTGGTGATCCGCTATCGCAAGCGGTTGCTCGAAGCGCTCGACCGCCGTTTCTTTCGCGAGCAATACGACTCGCGTCGATTGCTTCTGCAGGTCGTCTCGATCGTGCGCGAAGGCTCGGACATTCTGGGGCTGTCGCGTGCGGCGCTCGACGAGATCGATCGCGCGCTGCATCCGCGGCACATCTCGCTCTGGCAACTCGATGCCGAGGGGAACGCGTTGCATCGCGGATTCGCGACGGGACAGCGGAATGCGAAGGACGTCGATCCGCTGCCCGCGAACGGCACGCTGGCCACGCTGCTCTCGACCGACGACGATCCGCTCGATGTGCACAGCCGCCAGACGCGCGTGCTGTTGCAGCGATTGCCGGCGAATGAGCGCGCGTGGCTCGCGGCCGCGGATGCGCATCTGATCGTGCCGCTCCTCATCGAGAAGCGGCTGGTCGGTGCGATGGTCCTCGGCGAGCGCAAATCGGAAGAGCCGTACGCCCGGGAAGACCGCGAGCTCCTCCGTCTCCTCGGCGCGCAGCTCGCGCTGACGCTCGACTACAGCCGCCTCAAACAGTCGCCATCTCTGGTCTGGACGCCGTCGACGAGCTCCGCGCCGATTCACCTTCACCTGAGCGACGTTCTGCAGCTCTGCCCGCGCTGCGGCCGTTGCTATGCGCCCGATGAAACGCGCTGCGAAGTGGACGAACAGGCGCTCGTGCCGGAGTCGGGCGTGCCGCGCATCATCGAAGACAAGTACGTCGTGACGCGTTTGTTAGGCCGGGGCGGCATGGGCTCGGTGTATCTCGCCACGCAGAAGCGATTGAATCGCCCGGTGGCGATCAAAGTGCTGCTCTCGCATCTGGTCGGCAGCTCGTCGATGCGCTCGCGGTTCGAGCGGGAAGCGCGCATCGTCGCGCGGCTGCGCCATCCGGCCATCGTCACGATTCACGACTTTGGTCTCCTTCCGTCCGGGCATGCGTATCTGGTGATGGAGTACCTCGACGGCGACACGCTGCGGAAGACGATCTCCGCCGGACCGCAGCCGCTCGATTCCGCGGTCAACTTGTTGACGACCGTCGGCGAGGCGATCGACTCTGCGCATCGCGCCGGCGTCATTCATCGCGACCTCAAGCCGGAGAACATCATGCTCGTGCGCGAGCAGCACCGCGGCCCCGAGCCGCGCGTCCTCGACTTCGGCCTCGCGAAACTCACCGGCCCGATCGGCGAAGACGACGCGACGCTCGTGCAGTCGGGACACAGCGCGGGCATCGTCGGAACGCTGATGTACATGGCGCCGGAGGTGCTGAGCGGGCAGGCGGCGGACGCGCGTGCGGATCAATACAGTTTTGCCTTGATCGCGTACGAACTGCTGACGGGCGAACACCCGCTCGGGCTGGCGACGGATCTCGCGTCGGTCGTGCGCGGGCATACGGAGCGTGCGGTGATTCCGATTCGCGAGCGCGTTTCCAGCGTGCCGGAGAATGTGGCCGAGGCGATTGCGAAGGCGCTCGCGAAAAAGCCGCACGAGCGGTTCGAGTCGATGGGGGAGTTTGTGGAGTTTTTGCGCTGATTTGGACTGCGGCGACGCCAGCCGCCGCTTTTCCTG
>JALYOB010000525.1 GCA_030857085.1 Acidobacteriota bacterium
CCTCGCCCGGCTTGCGGGGAGAGGGTGGCGCGAAGCGCCGGGTGAGGGGCCGGACATCTCGCCCCTCATTCGCCTGCTACGTCGTCGCCATCAGCAACTCCTCGCGCATGCGGCCGGCCACATCGGTTGTGCCGTCTGATCGGGTTGCAACTGCTCGTGCATGCGCACCTCCTACAACTTCGCTTCGAGCTCCGCCCAGCGCGCGTACAGACGATCGACTTCCGCCTGCGCCGCGCTGAGCTCCGCATAGCGTTCCTGCAATGCGTGTGCGTCGGCGGCGATCCCCGGATCTTCCGCGCGAGCCTGCGCAGTCGCGAGCCGCTCTTCTGCCGCGAGGAGGTTCGTTTCCATCGCATCGAACTCCCGCTGCTCCATGTACGAAAGCTTTTTCGGCTTGCTCTCGACGCGCGGCTGCGGCGCGGGCGCGGCCGCTTTCTCGCGCGACGGACGCGCTGCACGCGCGCTCTCCCACTGCGCGAGATCGGCGAAATACTCGGCGCCCCCTTTTCCGTCGAGCGCGAGAATCTGCGTCGCCACGCGATCGAGCAGATAGCGGTCGTGCGTCACGAGCACGAGCGCTCCGGGAAATTCGAGCAGCGATTCTTCGAGTACGTCGAGCGTGGGGATGTCGAGATCGTTCGTCGGCTCGTCCATCACCAGCAGGTCGGCCGGCTGGAGCATGAGCCGCGCGAGCACGATCCGCGCTTTCTCGCCGCCGGACAACCGCGAAACGGAAGTCTCGAGCTGCTCGGTGCGAAACAGGAATCGCTTCGCCCATCCCGCCACATGAATCGCCCGGTCGCGATACACGACGCTGTCCCCCTCGGGCGCAAGCGCGCGCTTGAGCGTGACGTTCGGATCGAGCGACTCGCGATTCTGTTCAAAGTACACGACGCGCAATCCGTCGGCCCGTTCGATCGTGCCGCCGTCGGGCTCGAGCTCGCCGATGATCATCCGCAGCAGCGTCGTCTTGCCCGAGCCGTTGGGGCCAAGGATGCCGTGGCGGGCGCCGGGGGTGAGGAGGATGTCGAGGTTGTCGACGATCGGCTTGCTGCCCATCTTCTTCCCGAGCCCGCGCGCAGACCAGAGACGCTTCGTCTTCCGCTGCGATGCGGTGAAATCGATCTCCGTGCTGAACGACATGGCCCGGTCGCGGCTCTCGCTCAACTCGTCGATGAGCCGTTCCGCGTTCTGAATGCGCGCCTTCGCTTTGGTCGTGCGCGCCTTCGCGCCGCGACGCAGCCACTCCACCTCGCGGCGCACGAGATTCGCGAGCGTCTCCTGATACGCCGCTTCATTGCGCAGCACTTCGTCGCGCTTTTCGAGGAGGTCGCTGTACGTGCCGGTGGTCTGCAGCAGACCGCCCGGATACGCGCGATTCAGTTCGAGCATCCGCTTGGCGACGTTCTCGAGAAAGTAGCGGTCGTGGCTGACGACCACGAACGCTTCCGGCTCGGTCTGCAGCAGCGACTCGAGCCAGAGAATGGCCTCGACGTCGAGATGGTTCGTCGGCTCGTCGAGCAGCAGAATGTCGGGGTCGCGCGCGAGCTCCCGCGCGATCGCGAGACGTTTGCGCCAGCCGCCGGAGAGCGTGTCGCTGCGCTGCTCGCGATCGGTGAATCCCGCTTTGCCCAATGCGAGTCCGACACGAGCGGTCTTCTCATGCTCATCGAGCGTGGTCAGGTCGGCGAGTCCCTCGAACACCACTTCCTCGATGGTCTTGCCGGGCGCGAATACCGGATCCTGCGGCACGTACCCGACGCGCACCCCTTTGCGCAACGCACGCGTGCCGGAGTCGGCTTCTTCGACGCCTGCGATGATCTTGAGCAGCGTCGACTTTCCCGATCCATTCGGCCCGACGAGGCCGACGTGATCGCCTTCGGAAATGGAGAACGTGAGGCCATCGAACAGCGGGCGGGAGCCAAAGGCTTTGGTGAGCGATTCACAGGAGAGAAGGACGGACATGCGGGCGGGGGGAGTTTAGAACGAGTTCATCGGAGTTCCCGACAATCGTGTCATCCCGAGCGAAGTCGAGGGATCCCCTGCAATTGCACGAGGCGCGCGCCGCAGGCAGGGGATCCCTCGACTTCGCCCGGAATGACAGCGGGAGCGAACGAAACTCCCTCACCCTGTGTTCTTGAAACTGCATGCAGGAAAACCTCGCCGTTGCCGTTCATCGTTCGGAGCCGGGGGCTCTGGAGCTGCTCATGGAGCGCTTCGAGCCGGCGCTTTACGGGTACGCGTATGGCCTGCTGCAGAACACGTTCGATGCGCAGGAAGTGGTGCAGGACGCGATGTTGCGCGCGCATCGGGCGCTCACGCGGCAATACGACGAGGCGCGTTGTGCGGCGCTGATGCTGCGGCCGTGGCTCTTCAAAACGGTCCGCAATCTCTGCTTCAACAAACGGCGCTCGAAGACGCGCGCGCTCGAACAGCCGCTCGCCGACTTTGACGACGAACGCCTCGGTCCCTTCGTGCGCGAGCATGGATCGGAGCTCGAACGCGAACAGGATGCGGAGCTGTTGCGCGATGCGCTCGCGGCGTTGCCGGTCGATGCACGCGAGCTGGTTCTGCTGCGCTTCGTCGAAGAGATGTCGTACGCCGACATTGCGGCCACAGTCGGAGGTTCCGAGGCGGCGTTGCGGGGGAAAGTGTTCCGCGCTTTGAAATTGCTGCGGAATGCGCTGGAAAAGAAAGGTGTGACCTATGCGGTGTAAATCGGTGTTGCTGCGCGTCGATGCATTGCGCACCGGCGAGTTGCCGGAACGCGAACGGCAGAACATGCACGAGCATTTCGCGACATGCGACAGCTGCAGTGCGTCGCTGCACGACGTGCGTGCGCTCGCCTCGCGGATGAAGTCGATGCTCGCGCCGAAGTCCACATCGATCGGCGATGCATACGATCGCATTGACGACGTCTGGGTGGCGTACACGAAGGAAGGACTGCGCCTCATCCAGCGCGGCGGTACGTTCGACGACTTTCGCAGCGCCTACGCCGCGCGTTACGGACGTCCGTTGCAGCAGGCGCCGATTCCCGACGCGTTACGCAAACAGGTCGTCGCCGCAATGCAGGGCGAAGGGGTCGACAAGCCGCGCGTCGACTGGAGCGGCAAGCGTCCGCTGGAGCGCGAAGTGCTCGCATTGCTGAGTAAGATCCCGCGCGGCGAAGTGCGCACGTACGAATGGATCGCCCGCCACGTCGGCCGCCCGCGCGCCGTGCGCGCCGTCGGAACGATCCTCGCGAAGAACAGCGTCCCCCTGGTCGTCCCCTGCCACCGCGTCGTCCCCACCGCGGGCGGCGTGGGCAATTACGCCTTCGGCAGCGCGATGAAACGCGACCTCCTGCAACGCGAAGGAGTGGACGTCGACGCGCTGGAGAAGCTGGCGAAACAACACGTCCGCTACATCGGCTCCCGCACCACCAAGATCGCCTGCATGCCCACGTGCAAGGACGCGAAGCGGATTCGCGAAGAGAATCGGGTCGCGTTTCACGACGCGCGCGAAGCGGGAGAGGCGGGGTTTCGCGGGTGTATGCGGTGTGAGCCGTTCTGAGTCGCGCGGCGGAGCCGCGCGACTGTTGTCGGTTGTCGGTGATCGGTTGTCGGTTCGCCAGCGGCGAGATGGTGTCGGGTGTCAGGTGTCCGGGCCGTTGCGGCTCACGAGACATCCGCCGTAAGCCGCAACACCACAGACA
>JALYOB010000110.1 GCA_030857085.1 Acidobacteriota bacterium
GCTCTTCAGGACGCGACGGCCGAGGAACTCCGAGGAACTCCGAGGAACTCCGAGGAACTCGTACCCGAAACCATCGACACACCCGAAGTCGAAACCGTCGTCTCGCGCATGGCCAAGATTCCGTCGCGCACGATTGCGGTCAGCGAAAAAGACCGCCTGCGTCAGCTCGAAGATGATCTGCGCCGCGTGATCTACGGCCAGGATCACGCGATCAAGCAGGTCGTCGCGGCGATCAAACTCTCCCGCTCCGGACTCGGCAACGCCGACAAGCCGATCGGCTCGTTCCTCTTCTCCGGCCCCACCGGCGTCGGCAAAACGGAGCTGGCGAAACAGCTCGCGCAGTCGTTAGGCGTCGAGTTCATCCGCTTCGACATGAGCGAGTACATGGAGCCGCATACAGTGTCCCGGCTCATCGGCGCGCCTCCCGGATACGTCGGCTTCGATCAGGGCGGCCTCCTCACCGATGCCATCACCAAAACGCCGTACGCGGTGCTCGTGCTCGACGAGATCGAGAAGGCGCATCCGAATCTCTTCTCGATTCTGCTGCAGGTGATGGATCACGCGACGCTCACTGACAACAACGGCAAGAAAGCCGACTTCCGCAACGTGATCATGATCATGACCACGAATGCCGGCGGCCGCGAGATGACCGACGCATCGCCCGGCTTCATGAACAACGCGGCGAGCGGTCATGGCCGCGGTGTGATCGAGCGGACGTTCGCGCCCGAGTTCCGGAACCGTCTCGACGCATGGATCGCATTCGAGCCGCTCTCGTTCACCGTGATCGAACAGGTCGTCGACAAGTTCGTGGCCGAGCTGCAGAAGCAACTCAGCGCGAAAAACGTGACGCTCGAACTCCGTGAGGCAGGACGGGCGTGGCTCGCGACGCACGGCTATGACCGCGCGTTCGGCGCGCGTCCGATGGGCCGCCTCATCTCGACGAAGATCAAAGAGCCGCTCGTCGACGAGATTCTGTTCGGCAAGCTCGCCAACGGCGGGAACGTGATCGTCGACGCGGAAGGCGGCGAGCTGAAGCTGCTGTACTGACGGCGTGAGCCTTGCTCTCGATTTGCGCCTGATGAAAACGCTGCTTCCGCTCGCGCTCGTCCTTTTTTTAGCCGCCTGTAAGAACGATCCCGGACCGGGACAGCTGACCGGAACGAGTACACCCGAGGCGATGGGAGAGCGGCAGACGCACACGGCGCCGCAGAACGACACCGCCCTCACCGGCACCTTCGGCGGCAACGTCCCCGGCCAGTCCGGACAGTCGGCCGTAACGGCGACCCATCCCGGCGCGACCGGAACGGATGTGACCAGCGGAACGGACCCGAATGTGACGACGGCAGCGCCCACGGTTACGGGGACGTGAAGTTCCTCGGAGTTCCTCGGAGTTCCTCGGGTTCCTCGGGAGTACCTCGGGTTCCTCGGAGTACCTCGGTACCTCGGAGTACCTCGGAGTACCTCGGAGTACCTCGGTACCTCGGAGTACCTCGGCTGACGCGAGTTCCTGCATCGTCGTAGCACCTCGATTCCGCTCGCGCCGCGGACTACCGCGGGTTCATCATCTCCTCCGAGGTACTCCGAGGAACTCCGAGGAACCCGAGGAACTCCGAGGAACCCGAGGAACTCCGAGGAACCCGAGGTACTCCGAGGTACTCCGAGGTACTCCGAGGAACTATCCCCGAATGGTAGATTCCCCCCGTGTCCACCTTTCCCGATCCTCGTTACGCGCCGAGCGACATCGTCGCCATGGGGGAAGACCTGCGCGTGGAGACGTTGCGGGAGGCGTATCGGAAAGGGATCTTTCCGTGGCCGCACGATGAGCTGCCGCTGCCGTGGTTTTCGCCGCGGCGGCGGGCGGTGATTTTCTTCGACGAGCTGCACGTCGGCCGGTCGTTGCGCAAAGCGCAGAAGCGCGGCGAGTACACCTACAGCATCGATCGCGACTTTCGAGCGGTCATCAACGCCTGCGCGGCGGCGTACCGGCCCGATCAGGATGGGACGTGGATCGCGCCGAACATCATCGCTGCATACACGCGCTTCCATATGGCGGGAGATGCGCACAGTGTGGAGGTGTGGCGGGAGGGAGAGCTGGTCGGCGGGCTGTACGGCGTCGACGCGGGGGGCGTGTTCACCGGCGAGAGCATGTTCCATCGCGAGCCCGACACGTCGAAGCTCGCACTGCTGTTCCTGATCGAGGAGTTGCAGGCGCGCGGCGCGACGCTCATCGACTGCCAGGTCATGACGCCGCACATGCAGGCGCTCGGCGCGCGCGAGATTCCGCGGGCGCGCTTTCTCGATGCGCTGGCCGCGGCGCAGGCGAAAGGGATTCGGCTGTTTGGGTGAATGCGGAACGTCGATTTTCACCTGGTGGCCGGTCATGCACTGCCGCGCTTCCGGCCTTCCCTCACCGGAAAATAATACGCAACGACGCGTCCGAGCAGGCGTGCGGTCACCGCAAGGAGCAGAAGTGCTGGGGCGGTGTTCAACCGCGACACGACCAGGTACATGGCCACCGCGATGAGTACAACGCCGATGACCCGCCGCTCCCATTCGCGAGATCTCATGTGCGGCATCGTCGGTCCGCGGTGAGGTCACTTCAAGAAACGCAAAGGTTCCTGAAGGCGGTCTCTTCGCGGTAGAGATGAAATCACGCCAAATCTCATCCAACTGATCTCAAGTCATTCCGCCTTTTATAGCGGACGCAAAGTAACCTTTCCGTGTCTATGTCGATCCCTGAACCGCGCGCCGATATGGTGGCGCTCGCGAAGGCGATTCACCACCGGATGCTCGAGTGGGAGCGCGTCAACGCGGCCACGTTCAAGATCGACAACACGATGTCGAGGATCCTCGAGAATGATCCCGATTACGAGCCGTACCGCCCGCGAGCCGTCGAAAAGCAGCGCGGACCCGCCAGCGAACCAAGTGTTTTCACGATCAAGCGGATCGCCGAGCGGCTCGAGACCACCGTCAGCGACCTCCTCGGAGAAACGACGCTCGACATCACCATCAGTGACCGGCGGCGTATTCGCGATTGGGTCGAGTTTCTTCGGAAGCGGCTTCTACTCGACACGCTCGATGACGTCGTCCCGCGCACACTCGAGTACCGCTTCCCGATTCGGCCGGAGCGTTTCATTGAACGCGAGTACGACTACCCTCAGGCGCTGCATGCATGGGTCGTCCCCGACATGCCGGCGGCCGCCGGACTGTCCGGCGCCGACAGTGACCGGCCCCTGCTCACGACCGACGTCCTTCACTCCATTCGCGACGTGCGGACTGGAGAGCTCAGGTGATTCGCGTGATCGGCGACTCGATGTCCGACCTGCTGCTTGACGGCTATAAGGTTCTCGTCGATACGCGTCTGCAGAGGCCGAAAGACGGCGACGTGGTTGCTGTTTACATTCGCGAAGAAGGCGGAATGATCGGTTACTGGCGCGAGGAGTCAAAGGGTCGCGTCTTTCTCGACAAGCACAACAAAGACTTCCCGCCGGTCCGTCTCGGTCATCACAGTGAGTGGTTCCTCATGGGAACGATCACGAAAATCGTCGAAGCGCCACTCGCAAGGCGATGAACACGAGCGGGCACGAATGCACGTGCGCTCGAAAACGTTCTTCCCCGCAGCATGCAGAGAGACATCGAATCGCGCGACGACATCGACGTGCTGATGCGCCGCTTCTATGAACGCGCGATGAGCGATCCGCTCATCGGACGGCTGTTCACCGAGGTAGCGCAGCTCGATCTCGCGGAACACCTCCCCGTCATCGGTTCTGGGAGAGCACTCTCTTCGGCACGGGCGTCTACAGCGGCCATCGCCGCAATCCGCTGCTCGTTCATGCCGCGCTCGATCGGAAGGAGAGCCTGGAGCCGCGCCACTTCCACCGCTGGCTCGAGCTTTTCCACGCCAGTGTCGACGAGTCATTTCGCGGCACGCGCGCGAGCTACGCGAAGCAGCGCGGCTCCGCCATTGCCCAGCGGCTGCAGATCTTTCTGCGCCAAGGACGCTGATTCATCCTCGTCAGCGCGTCGAGCGGGCGGTCGTCTTCCGGGGAATGGCTCATTCCTTGGATCGTTCGAGGGGATGACCCGGATCCCTTTCGACAACACCTACGCCCGCCTGCCGGAGCGGTTTTTCACGCAAACGCGCCCGACTCCCGTCCGCACGCCGCGCCTCATCCGGCTCAATCGTCCCCTCGCCTCGCACCTCGGCATCGATCCCGACTGGCTCGCTTCCGCAGCCGCCGAAATCTTCAGCGGCAATGGCATTCCCGAAGGCGCGGAGCCGATCTCGCAGGCCTACGCCGGCCATCAATTCGGCAACTTCGTCCCCCGGCTCGGCGACGGCCGCGCCATCCTCCTCGGCGAGGTGCTCGATCAATCGGGCATCCGCCGCGACGTGCAGCTCAAAGGCGCGGGTCGCACGCCGTGGTCGCGCGGCGGCGACGGACGCGCGGCCATCGGTCCTGTGCTGCGCGAGTACGTGGTGAGCGAGGCCATGGCCGCACTGGGCATTCGCACGACCCGCTCGCTCGCGGCCGTCACGACAGGCGAAGTGGTGATTCGCGAAGAGCTGTTACCCGGTGCGGTGCTGACGCGCGTGGCATCGAGTCACATCCGCGTCGGCACCTTCGAATACTTCTGGGCGCGCCGCGATGTCGAAGGTCTGCGGCTCCTCGCCGATTATGTGATCGCGCGGCATTATCCCGACGCCGCACAGGCGGAACGCCCATACCGCGCATTGCTCGACGCGGTGATTCGCGCGCAGGCGGAGCTCATCGCGTCATGGCTGCTCATCGGGTTCATTCATGGCGTGATGAACACGGACAACATGTCGGTCTCCGGCGAGACGATCGATTACGGCCCCTGCGCGTTCATGGACGAATACGATCCGAATACCGTCTTCAGTTCCATTGACCGCCACGGCCGCTATGCATACGGCAATCAGCCAGGCATCGGCGGCTGGAATCTCACCCGGTTTGCGGAGACGCTGCTGCCGCTGCTCTCGGACAACGTCGATGCTGCGGTCGCCGAGGCGAATGAGGCGCTCAGTGCGTATGCGGCGGCGTTCGATCAGGCGTATCTCGCCGGATTACGTCGCAAGTTCGGCTTCTTTACGGAAGACGCGGGCGACATGGAGCTCGCGCAGGATTTCCTCAAGAGCATGCACGCGAACCGCGCCGATTTCACGAACACATTTCGCAAACTCGCCGACGCGGCGACCGGCGATTCATGGGGCGTGCGCACGGCGTTCATGGACCCAACTGTCTATGACGCATGGGAGCAGCGCTGGAAAGAGCGGCTCGCGCAGGAGTCGATCGATCCCGCCGAGCGCCGCAATGCCATGCGGCGCGCGAATCCCGCATTCATCCCCCGCAATCACCGGGTCGAGGCGGTGATCCGCGCCGCAATCGATGATGATGATTTCGGGCCCTTCGAAGAGCTCACGACGTTGTTGGAAAAACCATTCGACGATCAGCCGGAGCTTGCGCATTACGCTCAGCCGCCGCAGGACGAAGAACGGGTGCTGCAGACGTTTTGCGGAACGTAAACAAAGCCGGTGACCAGTTGCCAGTTGCCCGTTGCCGCGACAGTTGCGCCGGTCACGGGCAACGGGCAACGGGTCAACACTGCGTAACGCGCGAAACGCGCGTTACGCAGCGCTCCATTTGAATTCACTCGTCACGCACCCATCCCGCGCTGGTTTGGCGCCTAACGAGACCTGCGGGCGGTCGGCCACTTCGAACGTCAATGCGGATTCGACGGCGTCGAAGGGATCGTTGCGCGAGTGAGCGAGCCAGAGGTTGATCACGTACAGGCCGGCGTTGAGGTGCAGTTCCTTGACGTTCAGGTGGAGGTGATTGAGTCCTTTTTTCAGCGTCACCCGCTCGCCGTTGGCTACGCTGTCGCAATTGACGAGCTTTGTGCCGTAGCGATCGGCGATGGTCGCAGACAAACTGGGAACGCTGCGTTCTTCGTTCGATTCAATCTGCACTTCGAGGTCGAGCGATTCGTTCGAATAGGGCTGCGACAGAACGCGCAGCGCTTTGAAGCGCGCCTGTCCGTTGCCGCGGCGTTGTGCTTCCGTGAGGTCGACCCATTCGCCGGGCAAGGTCTCGTGCGTGCCGCTGAGATATTGCGCGACGATTTCGTTGGTGGGGCCGTCATTGATCACCTTGCCGTTCTGGATGAGCACAGAACGGGGGCAGAGGCGCTGGACGGCATTCAGATTGTGGCTGACGAAGAGAATCGTCCGGCCGCCTTCCTCCGTCACATCGCGCATTTTGCCGAGGCATTTCTTCTGGAATTCTGCGTCACCGACGGCGAGGACTTCATCAACGAGCAGCACGTCTGTATCGAGGTGCGCGCCGACCGCGAACGCCAGTCGCACGTACATACCGCTCGAATAGCGTTTGACCGGCGTGTCGAGGAATTGCTCGACATTCGCGAAGGCGACGATCTCGTCGAAACGGCGATCGATTTCCTTCTTGCGCATGCCGAGGATGGCGCCATTGAAGTAAATGTTCTCGCGTCCGGTGAGCTCGGGATGGAACCCGGTTCCGACTTCCAGGAGCGAGCCGACCCGGCCGTCGATTTCCGCGGAGCCGCCGCTGGGGCGCGTCACGCGCGAGAGGATCTTGAGCAGCGTCGATTTTCCGGCGCCATTGCGGCCGACGAGGCCTGTGACCTCCCCTGCCTTGAATTCGGCGGTAAAGCCGTCCAGAGCGGTGAACGTATGGATGTTCTTCCGGCCGAAGGGGTTTTTCACGCGGTCGACGATGATGTCGCGAATGTTGCGATATTTCTCGCGGCCGCCTAACGGATAGTGTTTGCTGAGATCGTTGCAACGAATCATGGTTCAGATCACGTCCGCAAAGGCATCTTCGCCGGCGCGGAAAATCCAGACGCCGCCGACGAACAGAACGAGTGAGGTGATGAGGGCGTAGGCAAACGTGTGCGGCAATGGTCCGGTGCCGAACAGCGACCAGCGCACGGTTTCCAGTGCGCCAGCGAGCGGATTGAGCTCGAGAATGGGCCGGTATTTATCGGGCACGGCGCGGGGCGGATAAAGCACCGGCGTCAGAAGGAACATGACCTGGATGAGGAACGGGATCATGTAGCGGAAGTCGCGATAGCGGACGTTCATCGCCGCCGTCGCCGCACCGATGCCGGTCGCAGTGGCCACGGCAATCAGCAGCGCGGGAATCAGCATCAGCAGGTGCCACGACCAGATGTGCACGAACAGAACGAGCAGCACGATCGCGATCGAGGTCTCGACCATCACCGCCACCGCCGCCGCGAGCGGCAGCAGAATGCGAGGGAAATAGACCTTGGTCAGCAAACGCTCATTCTCGATCGGACTAACCGAGGCGTCGGTGACCGCGCGCGAGAAAAACTGCCACGGGACGACGCCGGCCGCGACGAACAGCGGATACGGCACGTTGTGCGGCGCGATGCGGCTGAAGGCGAGCGAGGCGGCGGCGACGATGCCCGCGGGCTGCAGAATCGCCCAGAGCACGCCGAGGGCGGTTTGCTTGTAGCGGACTTTGACGTCGCGCCACACGAGAAAGTAGAGCAGCCCCGCGTAGCGAGGCAATTCGCCTAATGGAGAGAGTCGGTGATTCGCCGCAATGCGAATCGTCGGGTGCGTGTCCATCGGCCGTGAGCCGAGCCAGAAACATGCCCGTGGGTCAAAATAAAAGCCGCGCTCCTGGGATGACCCCGAGTGGCCGGTTCACGAGGCGATCCGCATATTCGCCATGTCCGGCGTCGATGAGAAGCGTGAGCTCGAGCAGGCGCGCGAGCCGGTCGATCCAGCCGCGCGCATCAGGCTCGTCGAGGGTGGCGAACGTGTACGCGAGCGCGTCCGCCTCGCGCGCGAAATGCTTGCGCACCCGCGCAATGAGCAGCTCGTGCGCGCCGTCTTTGTTCATTGCGCGCACAGCGTCGAGCACGAGGACGTTCGTGGCGCCTTCCCAGATGGGCAGCACCTGTGCGTCGCGCAGGAGGCGCGGCATTGGACTGTCTTCAATGTAGCCGTTGCCGCCAATCAGCTCCATTGCCTCGGACACACACGGCACCGCCAGTTTTCCAGTGACCGCTTTCACAATGGGCGTCAGCACGCGCACGAGCCGCGCCGCCTCTGTGTCGCCGGCATCAGCGCGCGCGAGCAATTCGACGGTCTCGAAGGTGAGCAGCATCGCCGCGACATGTTCGGCTTCAATGTCGAAAAAAGTTTCCTGCGCCAGCGGCCATTCAATGATGGGCCGTCCGAACACCTGACGGCGATCGATGTAATGGCGCGATTCATAAACCGCGCGGCCAATGACGCCGACAGAGGCGATGGAGTTATAGAGCCGCGACAGATTGAGCATGTCGGTCATTGCGGCAAAGCCGCCGACTTCTTCTGCCGGCGCGTCATTGAGCGTCACTTCCCCTGTGGCCATGGAGCGGACGCCGAGTTTGTTCTTGAGCCGCTCGATCTGAAAGCCGGGATTGTCGCGCGTCAGGAGAAGAAACGTGCGCAGACCGCGCGTGCCCTCCCCTCCTCCTTCGACGCGTGCAGTGACGAGTACCGCCTCTGCGTCGACGTTCGAGCAGAACCATTTATGACCCGTGAGGCGCCACATGCCGCCGGCGTCTTTGCGGGCGATGGTCTCGTTTGCGCCGACGTCGGAGCCGCCCGCGCGTTCGGTGAGAAACATGCCCCCGGTCCAGAGCGTCGCCGGATCGGTGGACGTGAGATGCGGCACGACGCGCATGACCTGCTCGTGTGTGCCGTGGCGTGTCAGCACGCGCGCAACGCCGTCGGTCATGCAGAGCGGGCAATAGAGGCCGGACTCCGCCATCGCGAAAAGATAGCCGAGGGCGAAGCCGGTGAAGGTGGCGGCATGCTGGTGTTCGTGGGTCTGATACTTCATCGCGATCATGCCGGAGCCATACGCGATGCGCTCCATCTCGCGATAAGAGGCGTGATAGTCGACGCGGCTGATGCGTTCGCCGCGCGCGTCGTGCGTCGTGAGGCGCGGCTGTTCGCGATCGGCAATTGCCGCCAGAGGCGCCACTTCTTTCGCCGCCCGCTCCCCCATGGCGGCCAGCTGCGGCTCGGCCCACGCATACGCCTCCGGCGTCAGTTTGCGGCGGCAGAGCGCGCGGAAATCGGGCGAAGCGGTCCAATACGACTCATCTGGCGGATCAGGAATGAACGTCGCGGGCATGACCGGATCATAGTAAGCTGATCGCGCACGATGACAACCGGCAACGGTGCAGGCTGGGTCATGCGATTGTTGGCGCGCGACGTTGCGCTGCCCTGCTCGTTCCGCGTGCATGCTTCCGGCACGACATCCACCTTCGGCGACGGCGCTCCTGAATTCGACCTCTACGTCCGGAATGAAAGAGGGATGCGTGCATTAGAGTCGCTCTCGGAGCTGCGCATTGCGGATGCGTATGTGCGCGGCGATCTCGATTTCGAAGGCGACGTGATCAAGGCGTTCTGGCTGCGCGATGCACTGTCGGACCGCAATGTCTGGATCAAGCTCTGGCGGCGCCTGCAGCCGCTGCTGGTCGGGCGCGAGCGCCTCAATCCCTCATGGATTGCGAAGCATTACGACTCGAAGAACATTCAACTGCTGGCCGTCGATCAGGATTACTACGCCTATACGCCCGGCATTTATCTGAGCGACGACGATTCGCTCGAAGAGAGTTCGCAACGCAAATACGACTTTGCGTGGGAACAGCTGCGATTACAGCCGGGACAGGAACTGCTGGAAATCGGCTGCGGCTGGGGCGGTATGACGCGCTATTGTGCGTCGCGGGGCGTGCGCGTCACCGGCATTACGCTGTCGCGCGATCAGCACGCGTTCACAAAGAAGATCGTCGAGGAACATCATTACGACGCGACGATTCTCTATCAGGATTTTTTCACCTTCGAGCCGGGCCGCCGCTTCGACGGCATCTCCTGCATGGGCGTCATTGAGGATCTGTCCGATTACCCGCGCGTGATGCAACGGTTCGAGCAGCTATTGAAGCCGGGTGCGCGCGCCTATCTCGATTTCGCGGCAGGGAAAGTGCCGTTCGGGACGTCGAGCTTTGTGACGAAATACGTCTGGCCGGGGACGTTCCGGATGGTCTACATGCCGCAGTTGATGGAAG
>JALYOB010000526.1 GCA_030857085.1 Acidobacteriota bacterium
CCCCGCTACAATCCCGCCGGTCCAATGATCATTACGGTTGCCAATCAAAAGGGCGGCGTCGGGAAGACCACAACCACCATCAACCTCGCCGCCGCGGTCGCGAACAAAGGCCACAAAACCCTCCTCATCGACCTCGACCCGCAGGCGAATTCGACCATGAGCTACGTCGACGCGCGGGCCATCAAGCGCTCGATGTACGACGTGCTGGTGAGTGAGGAGATGGAGCTGGCCGAGGTGATCGTGCCGACGCCGGTGCCGAACCTGTTCGTTGCGCCGTCGAAGATCTCGCTCGCCAAACTCGAGTCGAAACTGATCGGCGATCTCGACGGCCCGTTCCGCCTCAAGGACCGGATGAAGGAAACGGCCACCGACTTCGACTACATCTTCATCGACACGCCGCCCACACTCGGCATGATCACGGTGAACGCGCTGGTCGCGTCGACGCACGTGCTCGTGCCCATCCAGTCGTCCTACTTTGCTCTCGAAGGGACGGACGATCTGCTCGAAACGATCGAGAAGATCAAAGCCCGCCCGAACCCCAATCTCCAGCTCCTCGGCGTCGTGATCACGATGCACGACAAGCGGACCACGCTCTCGAAAGACATCCACGAGGCGATCGGCAACGTCTTTGGCGATCGCGTCTTCAACACCGTCATCACCAAGTCCATCCGCCTCGAGGAAAGCCCGGCGTACAAGGAATCGATCTTCACCTTCGCGCCACGCTCGAGCGGAGCGATGGAGTACTACAGTCTGTCCGAGGAGCTGCTGGCGCGTGTTTGAGAAGGAACCCCACCATGAGTAAACGCGGACTTCCGCAGCGGTCGGTCATGCGCGCCGACTCGCATTATGTCGACGAGCTCACGCGGCGGTCGGGGAGGCACATTGGATCGATGCTGCCGCTCCAGTTCATCGAGCCGAACTCCGAACAGCCGCGCACACAGCTCGGCAACATCGAAGAGCTCGCGGCAAGCGTGCGGGAGAAAGGTGTGCTCGAGCCGATTCTCGTCCGCGCGATCGGCCCGAATCGCTACCAGATCATCTCCGGCGAGCGCCGCTATCGCGCCGCGACCATGGCCGGGCTCGATGAGATTCCGGCGATCGAGCTCGACGTCGACGACAAAGAGCAGCTCGAGATCGCGCTGATCGAGAACATCCAGCGCAAAGACCTCACGCCGTTCGAAGAAGCGGACGGCTTCTACGTGCTGCAGCAGAAGTTCGGCTACACGCACGAAAAGATCTCGCAGGTCATCGGCAAGTCGCGGACGACCATCACCGAGACGCTGATGCTCAACGACATCCCGGACCGCATTCGTGCGCTCTGCCGCGAATCCGGGATTGCGAGCAAGAGCGTGCTCGTGCAGGTCGCGCGCGCGGGTTCCGAGGAGGCGATGGAGCAGTTCGTGCGCGCGTATGCGGCCGGCGAATTGTCACGCGACGAACTGCGCAAACAGACCGCGTCGAAGCCGGAGCCGAAGAAGGCCGGGCGTCCGAAGAACTACGTCTTCGCGCTGAAGGACAAGGCGCTGCCGTTCACGCTCAACCTGGCGTTCAGGAAGCCGAACGTTGAAAAGGGTGAAGTGATCGAGGCCGTACGCGAGCTGCTGCGGCGGCTCGAATCGGAGGGATGACGGGGGTCGTTGTCGGTTATCGGTTGTCGGTGTGTGCGTGGCAGGTTCTCCGTTGTCCGTTATCCGTTCGGGGCGATGCAGCGACGCGCCAGACAAACCAGCCAAAGCGGTGGCTTTGCCACCGCACTCCAAAAGGCCTGCTGCCAGCGCCACCTTCAACGGAGAACGAACAACCTGCATCACCGACAACCGAGAACCGACAACCGACCACAATCCGCCCACAACTCCATACTCGACTTAACATAATCCATCTTATCAGACCCTGCGGAAACCCCTCGGCTGGCCTGAATCCCGCGTCATAATCCGCCTCGCTGATGAAGACCCTCTCGCGCTACATCTTCAAAGAGATGCTCGGGCCGACCGCGCTCGGACTCATCTTCTACACGTCGATCATCCTCATGCAGAAGCTGTTCGACATGGCCGGTTTGATCATCCGCCGGTCGCTTCCGGGCGGCGCGGTCCTCAAGCTCCTGATGTACTCGCTGCCGAACATCGTCGTGCTCACGGTGCCGATGGCGCTCCTGTTCGGCATCCTCATCGCGGTCGGACGCCTCTCATCCGACTCCGAGATCATCGCCATGCGCGCCCTCGGCATCTCGACGCGCACGATCTACCGGCCGGTCTTCTTCTTCAGCGCGGTCGTCTTCCTCATCAACCTCTACCTCATCAACTTCGTGATGCCCAAAGGCAACCGCGCGTTCGTTTCGCTCTTCGCCGAGCTGATGACCGCGTCGGCCGAGAAAGTCGTCAAGCCGCGCGTTTTCCACGACCAGTTCGAAAACGTGATGATCTTCGTGAAGGATGTCGATCCGGCGACCGGCCAATGGAAAGGCGTTTTCGTCGCCGACAGCCGCAACGACGAATCCGAAGATCCGGTCACCGGCCGCGACGTCTCCGAACACCTCACCGCGCCGCGCGATCCGGACGACGCGGCCGCGCTGTCGAATCAGGGCGTCGGCCAGCGCATCGTCGTCGCGAAAACCGGCGGCCTTGCGCTCGTCGGCGAGAAAAAACAGATCTGGATGAATCTCACCGGCGCGGAGACGCACGTCTGGAATCCGCGCAAGCCCGACCGCTACGACCACACGCGCAACGAGATGCAGCGCATCCTCCTGCCGTCCGCGGGCGACGCGCTCGATCCGAACCGCCTCGCGAAATCGATGCGCGAGATGAACCTCCGCGAGCTCCTCGTGCAGGAACGCAATCTCCGCCGCAGCCGCAACGAGTCCGACCGGATCATGCGCAACATCGCGCGCGTCGAGATCCACAAAAAGTTCGCGATCCCGTTCGCCTGCATCGCCTTCGGCATTCTCGGATTGCCCCTCGGCATCACCAATCGCCGCGGCGGTAAAAGCTCAGGCTTTTCTTTAAGTATTGCGATCATCGTCTTCTACTACGTGATGATCAGCAACGGCGAGCAGATGGCGTCGAACGGCAAGATCCCGGCGTGGCTCGGCATGTGGGGCGCCAACCTGATGCTGCTCGCGATGGGCGTCTACCTGCTCAATCGCGCGAATCGCGATTTCGTCACCAGCCGTCCTGAAGGCGGCATCGTCGCTCGCCTGCTCGGCTCGGTGCGGCGCCTCTTCGCGCGCCGCTCGCCCGCGTCTGCCAAGAGCGACGAAGAGCCGTCGCTGCTCAACCGGCTCGACATCACCTTTCCGAACATCCTCGACCGCTACGTGCTGCGCGAGTTCCTGAAAGTGCTCGCGCTGGTGATCATCTCCGTCGTCGCGCTGTTCGTCATCATCGACTACACCGACACCGCCAAAGACGCGCGCGACAACGCGATCGCGGCGTCGACGCTCCTCACCTATTACCGCTTCCAGTTCTTCACGATCCTCAACTGGACGCTGCCGATCTCGGTGCTCGTCGCGACGCTCGTCACGTTCGGGATGCTGTCGAAGAACAACGAAGTGACGGCGTTCAAGTCGGGCGGCGTGTCGCTGTATCGCGGCGCGCTGCCGGTGGTCGCCGTCGCGATCGTCATCGGCGCGCTGTCGTATCTGCTCTCCGATTTCGTGCTGCCCTATTCGAATCAGCGGCAGGAGC
>JALYOB010000111.1 GCA_030857085.1 Acidobacteriota bacterium
GCGTTTGACCGAGCTCGAAGCGGCGAGCGGGATCGAGCGAGGCGGTCGGCTCGTCCATGAGAAGGAGCGGCGGATCCATCGCCATTGCGCGGGCGATCGCGACGCGTTGGGCCTCGCCGCCGGAGAGCTCGCGCGGATAGGCGTTTTTGCGATGCGCGACGCCGAGCGATTCGAGGAGCTCGGCGGCGCGCCGCTCCGCGTCGGGGCGGGAGATGCGGGCCACGTGCAGCGGCGCGAGCGTCACGTTGTCGATTGCGGAGAGATGCGCCCAGAGATCGTGCGACTGAAACACCATCGCGACGCGCCGGCGCAGCTCGCGGAGTGTGGCGCGAGAGGGAGCGCGACCGGCTTGCAGCACGACGCCGTCGACATCGATCGAGCCCGCGTCGAATGGCTCGAGCGCAGTGACGCTGCGGAGAACGGTGGTCTTGCCGCCTCCGGAGAGCCCCATCAGCGCGACGAGTTCGCCCGCTTCGACGGTGATGTTCACCCCGCGCAGCACTTCGCGCGTGCCGCGATTGAGGCGCAGGTTGGCGATCGTGAGGATGCTCATCGCTACACCGTTCCCATCTTCCAGCGCGTTTCGAGTGCGCGGGCGAGGCGTGCGAGCGGAAGCGACATCGCCAAATACAGTGCAGCACAGAGCGCTCCGGGGAGCACCCAGCTGCCGATGTTCGCGGCGAAGATTTGTGTTTGCTTCGTCAGCTCGACGACCGTGATCACGGAGACCAGCGAAGAGTCTTTGAGCAGCGCGACGAAGTCGTTCGTCATCGGGGCAAGGGCGATGCGGAAGGCCTGCGGGCCGCGGACGAAGCGGAACACCTGGAACTCGGTGAAGCCGAGCGTGCGCGCGGCTTCGAGCTGGCCGCGCGGCACGGCTTCCATCGCGCCGCGATAGATCTCGCTTTCATAGGCCGCGTAGTTGAGGCCGAGGCCGACGAGGGCGGCGACGAAGGCAGGGAGCTTGATGACGGCGGAGAGACCGTAATAGAGCACGAAGAGCTGCAGCAGGACGGGCGTGCCGCGGATGATCTCCACGTACGCCAGCAGAATCGAGCGAAGAAACGCGCCGCCATAGACGCGGCCTGTGGCGACGATCACGCCGATCGTCACCGCGAGCGCCATCGCCAGGCACGACATGCAGATCGTGATCACCGCTGCTCGCAACAGCGCGGGCAGATAGCGGCGCAGTGCGGCGAGGCGATCGACGCGCGGCGCCGCATTCGTCGCGGGCGTTTGTGCGCGCGGCTGCGCGTTTGCGCCGGACACCTCATTGAAGAACGGCTGCTGAAACTCGTCCCAGATGTCCCACTTGCGATAGATGCGTTCGAGCGTGCCGTCGCGCATGCGCGCTTTCAGCACTACGTCGATCTGATCGCGCAGCTTCGTGTTCTCGCGCGCGGCGACGACGATGTAGTGCCCTTTCGCCACCGGCTTGTCAAAGTGCGTGTAGAGACCTTCGGTGCGGCGCATCGAGCGCGCGGCGATGATGTTGTCGAGCAGCACCGCGTCGAGGCGGCCGTGCGCGAGGTCTTCGTAGGGATGGACGTCGTCGTCGTACGAGATCGGCTCGATGCCGTACTTTTGCGCGGCCTCGAGCAGCAGGTCGTACGCGATCGTCCCGCCCAACGTGCCGACGCGTTTGCCGCGCAGATCGGCGAGATCGTCGTATTTGTTTTTGTCCGCCGCGCGCACGGTCAGCGCTTCAGTGAACGTGTAGTACGGAATCGAAGCAGCGAGCGCCGCACGCCGCGCGGGCGTGTCTTCGACGCCGCTCATGCCGATGTCGAAGTCACCGCGCTGCACGGATTGATCAATCGATGCGAAAGCGACCTGCACGAACTCCGCTTTGCGTCCGAGTCCTTTCGCGATCTCTTCCGCCACTTCGACGTCGAAGCCTTCTAGCTTCGACGGATCCCTCGGATCGGCTTCGACGAAGGGCGCGCCCCCTTCCGAGTCGCCGCCCCAGCGCAATACGGGCGCATCCGCATACGCACCGAGTGCGATGACGAGTGTCGCGAGAAGACGAAGAAAACGGGTGTGCACGGACCTGCCGTCTTCTTCGGGCATTCGTCATTCTTTGTCAACACTCTTGTCGCCGGCGCGCGGCCCGTCGACGAGCTTCCATCCCGGCGCGAGCGTGAGCGTCCACCCTTCTCCGCTCGCGGGCACGATCAGCTTCTTCCAGTCGGAGGTCACGAGGCCGCCGTTCGTGACGGCGATCTTTCCCCACGCATCGCTGATCTCGATCGACTGATAGACGGTTCCGGCACCTTCGAGCGGCTGGAGACGGTTGGGATCGAAGACGAGTTGCATCTGCTGCAGAGGAATCGTGAGCACCGGATCATCGACGAAACGCTTGCGCATCTCCGCGAGCATCGTCGCCTTCTTCGCCGCGCGCGCTTCTTCTTCGGCGCGAATGGCGGCGGCGCCGTATTCGTGGAAGCGCTCGCCGGTGAAGAACCAGCCGCGCGATGCGACGTCCGCAAGATCGTCAGAGGGCTCGAGCGTGCGCGTCCAGTTGCGCTTCTGCATCTCCGCGATCGCACCCCAGGCGGGGCCGCTCGTGTACGCGAACGAGCGCACGAAACTCTCCCCTTTCTCCGCGTTGGCGAGCCTGATCACCAGCGGCGCAATGCGTTCCTTCAGCACCGGAATGGCCATCGCCCAGCCGGTGTGCTCGGCCAGCCCTTCATGCATTTCGAGCAGCCGTTCTTCCTGCGCCGCGTTCTTCGTCAGCATGCGTCGCTCTGCGCGAAACGCGAGCGCGTCGGCGACGGCGCGCGCATCGCCCGTCGCGAGTGCACGTGCGAGTGCGCGCCATTCGAGCCGCAGCAGCGTGCGTCCTTCGGCCGTGTCGAGATGCGCGTTGAGCGGACCGGTGGCGGGAAAGCCGAGCTTTTCCTGCACGCGATGAAAGGACTCGTGCGCGAGCATTACCCGCCGCGCGACCACCGATTGCGGCAGAGGCCACTGCAGCATCGTCCATTCGCGCCCGTCCCACTGCACGGCCGTGTTGGCGATGCCGATCGATTCGGGCACGTGCGTCTCCGTGATGTGCCCGTCGGCCATTTGCACCGCCTCGCGCGTGTTCGGATCGGCGATGACCATCGGGCCGCAGAGCGAGCGTCCCCACATACGTCCGCGATCGGCGGCGCACATCGCTTCGAGTTCGGTGAGCGCACGTTGCGCGGAGGCGAGGTCGATCGACGCGAGAAGAGCGACGGCCAGCAATGCGTGCATGTCGCTGGGACGTTCGTCGCCGTGATAGGTTCGGCGCGGCCATCGCAGCCCACGTGTCATCCTGAGCCGCCGGAGGCGCGGAGCGCCGCGGAACGGTCGAAGGATCCCCTGCCGAGGGAGCGCACAGTGGCCAGTCGGAAGGGGATCCCTCGACTTCGCTCGGGATGACACGTTGCCTCACGCTCGGGATGACACGTCGGATGATGTCCTCGTTCGCGGGCGTGATAGGTTCGGCGCGCATGAATCGCGACCTCGAACTCGCGCTGGAGCTCGCCGATGCGGCCGACGCGATCACGATGCAGCACTATCAATCGACGACGCTCGCGGTGCGCACGAAAATCGACATGACGCCGGTCTCGGAAGCCGACGAAGCGGTCGAGCGCAGAATCCGCGCAATCCTCGGCGAGAAGCGGCCGGGCGACGGCATCGTGGGCGAAGAATTCGGCGAGAGCGGCAATGCCGCGCGCCGCTGGATCGTCGATCCGATCGACGGGACCAAAAACTACGTTCGCGGCATTCCGGTGTTCGCAACGCTGATCGCGCTGGAAGCAGAGGGACAACTCTCCGCCGCCGTCATCTCCGCACCGGCGCTCACGCGGCGCTGGTGGGCCTCGAAAGGCGACGGCGCCTTTTGCAACGGACGCAAACTGCAGGTCTCGCGCATCGCCTCGTTGCCCGAGGCGCATCTGACGTACGACAGCATCACCGACTTTGATCGTCACGGCGGAACGGTGCAGTTCCTGAATCTGATGCGGCGCTGCGCGCGCTCGCGCGGCTTCGGCGACTTCTGGGCGCACATGCTCGTGGCCGAAGGTGCGGTCGAGATCGCGATGGAGCCGGCCGTCGCGGCGTGGGACATGGCGGCGGTGCAGCTGATCGTCGAAGAAGCGGGCGGCCGTTTTTCCGATCTGCGCGGCAACGCGACCTTCGAAGGCGGCAGCGGTCTTTCGACCAACGGACTGCTGCACGACGTGGTGCTGGGGATCTGCCGATGACGGAACAGGTGATGGTGGTGGAGCGCGCGGCGATCGAGCCGTATCTCGTCGAGCGCGGCCTCGTGTTCGAGCGAACGGATGAAGTGCTCGACGCGATCGTGGAGCGTCATTTCTTCATCGATCGCCCGGCCGCGGAAGTCTCGCCGCAGTACAAGCAGATCATCCCGTACGTGCTCATTCGCCACGAGGACGCCTACTTTTTGTTGCAGCGCACGCAGAAGCAGACCGAGTCGCGGTTGCATCTGAAGCTCTCGCTCGGGATTGGAGGCCACATCAATCCCGACACGCCCGAGCTGCTCGACGGCCTGCAGAAAGAGCTCGAGGAAGAAGTGAACGTAGCCGGCGACTACGACCTGACCTTCGTCGGCATCCTCAATGACGACACGACCGAGGTCGGCCGCGTGCACTTGGGCGCGGCGTACGTGCTCGACGCGCACGATCGCGACGTGACCGTGCGGGAGACGGAGAAGATGAGCGGGCGCTGGGTTCCGCGCGCAGAGCTCGCGGAGCATCGCGAGGCGATGGAGACGTGGTCGCAGATTGTGTATGACGAGTTTGTCCGCGACGAATTCGCCGGTTCGTCGGAGTAGGTTGTCCGTTGTCCGTTGTCCGTTGTCCGTTGTCCGTTCGGGGTCACCCATCGCACGACGCGAAGACGTTGCCTGACGGGCACCTGCAATGGCGCGCGTAGCTACAATGAGCGGCGATGACCGCAGAAGCGAAGCACATCGTCGACGGCTTTCGCGCGCTTCCTGACGCTACGAAACGGGAAGTGCTCGCGGAGCTCGCACGCATCTCGGCCGGAATCGACTATCCGCGCATGACGGACGACGAACTGCTCAGCGCCGCGAATGACGTCTTTCTCGGCTACGACGAGCGGGAAGAGCGGTGAGGTATCCCGAACGGGGCGAGGTCTGGCTCGTCGATCTCGGCATGACGGCGAAGATCCGGCCGTGCCTCGTGATCAGCGCGCCGATCGCTGACTCCGATCGCGCGCTCGTCACGCTCGTTCCGCATACGACCGCCGTGCGCGCGTCCCAATATGAAGCGGACGTGCCGGTGGCGTTTCTGAAGCGCGGCGCTTTTGACGCACAGGGACTCGTCACCGTACCGCCGGTGCGCGCTGTACGCATGTTGGGCGAACTCGCTCCGTCACAAATGCGCGAGGTCGAGGCTGCGGTGTGTCGTTGGCTCGAGCTACCTTGTGCCTCACGCGAGAGCTAGTTCTACGCCACTGAGGCTGCCCGTCATCCGTTCAGGGCCACGCATCGCATGACCCGAACGGACAACCGCCTGACGGACAACATTCACAAACTACTGTCCCGCGAAGAACACCGGATCGCCTGAGCCGTTATCCACCATCGAGCCGTAGGCGAAGATCTTTGCGTTGCCGTCGCCTTCGGCGTAGAGGGTGAAGCCGCCTTCGAGCGCGACGCCCGGGAAGAGCGCGGCCACGCCGTATTGCAGCTGCTGGTTCGGGGCGAGGGTCACGTACGTCTGGCCGAGCTCCGTGCCGAACGGCGAGAGCAGCGAGACGCTGATCGTCTCCGTCTCGTCGCCGCCGTTCACGAAGCCGACGTTCGAGCGATAGCTGCCGTCGTGACGCAGGCCGGGGACGAACGCCACCGAGCCGAACGCCGTCACCGGATCGATCGACTGACCGTACGTGCCGCCGGTTTCCACCGACGTGTACGTGCGGCTCGTGACGACCGGCGCGTTCGCCGACGTCCACGAGATCACCAGCGTGCCGCCGCCCGCGGTCTGGCCGAAGCGCGCGAGCACGTCGGCGAGCACCTGCGTGTTGCCGGCGCCGAGGGTGAGATTCTGCGCCACGCCGTTGTAGCGGATCGTGAGCAGCGTCGAAGTCGAAGCGGGGTTGAAGATCGAAACGTCGCTGCGCCAGAACGTGCCGTTCACGCCGGGCGCGCGGCCGACGACCGGAATGGTGAGCGACTTACCGCTCGCCGCCGGAAGGGCCTGAATGTAGATCGGGTCCTGCGTCAGGTTGTCGACCACCGAGGCGTAGGCGCTGATCGCGTTCGCCACATCGGCGACGATGCGCATCGAGAGCACGTCGAAGTTGCCGCCGTTGATCTGCGGGAAGAGCGCGCCGAGCGAAGCCTGCTGGAAACTGTTCGCGCCGAGGCCGAGCTCCTTCGTCGCCACGGCGCCGCCGTTGCGATTGAAGAGCGTGAGCGTGACGCCCGTATCGTTCGTGTCGCGATTGACGAGACCAACGTTCGTGCGGAACGCGTCGCTGGCGGACATGCCCGTGAGATAGAGCGTCCGCTCGAGCGCCGCCGGACGGATATCCGGAACGGCCTGGCCATACGTGCCGGCCGAGCCGCCGGTGAACGTGCGGCTGGTGACGCGCAGGTCGGCGGCCACGCCGGCGCTGTTCGCCTCGAGCGAGAGCGCGCCCGCGCCGCTCGGCACGCCGAACAGGTCGAGCAGAGCGTTCGCGTACGTGCGCGACTGATGAGGTCCGAGGAAGAGATTGCGCGTGATCACCGCGCCGCCTGCGTTCTGGAGGAAGCGGAAGGTGATGTCCGCGCCCTGCGAGCCGGCGTTGAAGATGTTGAGCTCCGTGCGCCACGACGTGCCGCCGACACCGGCAGTCTGCGCGGCGACGGAAACGAGCGTGCGGAACACCGGCGCAGCAGCGACGGTCACGGTCTTCGAGGCCATGTTGCTCGTCGAGCCGTTCGAGGCGATGAGTGAAACGGTGTACGTGCCCGGACCCGCATACGCGTGCACCGGATTCTGCGCGGCGGACGTCGAGCCGTCGCCGAACGACCACTGCCAGGAGGTCGGCGAGCCGATCGACTTGTCGGTGAACGTGACGTTCGCGCCGATGGCCGGATTCGCATTCGAGATGTCGAACGCTGCGACGATCGGGCTGGCCGCGACGACCACCTGCTTCGTCGCCACGCTGCTCGTGGTTGCATTCGAAGCGGTCAGCGTGACGGTGTAGATCCCCGCGTTGGTGTAGGCGTGCGACGGATGCTGCACGTTTGCGCTCGTACCGTCGCCGAACGACCACTGCCACGCCGTCGGCGCGCCGGTGGACTTGTCGGTGAAGGTGACGTTCGCGCCGATGGCCGGAGCTGCATTCGAGATATCGAACGCTGCGGCGACGGCAGGAGTGTTCGGAACGGTCGACGAGACGACGACGGTGCGCGTGCTGTTCGCCTGCTCGCTGCCGCGATAGGCGGTGAGCGTGACGACGTAGCTGCCCGCGGCGGTGTACGCGTGGGTCGGGTTCTGGTCGAGCGAGCTCGTACCGTCGCCGAACGTCCAGCGCCACGCGGTCGGCGCGCCGGTCGACTGATCGCTGAAGGTCACGTTCTCATTCATCTTCGGCGCGGAGGGCGCGTAGACGAACGATGAGGCGAGCGGGCCGCTGACGGAGACGCCGCGCGTCGCGTACGAGTTCTTGCCGCCGCCGGTCGCGGTGAGCGTCACGGTGTACTGGCCGGCATTCTTGTAGATGTGGCTGACGGTCGCGCCGCTGGCGGTGAAGCCGTCGCCGAAATCCCATCCGAGGGAGGTGATGGTGCCGGTGGAGCTGCTCTGGAAAACGAAGGTGGTGCTGGTCGTGCCGGTGCTCGGGCTGACGGTGAACGACGCCACCGGCACGCCGACGATCTGCACGCTGGCGCTGTTCGACTGCGAGGAATTGCCCGAGCCGTTGAACGCGACCACGTACATGCTGTAGCTGCCGGTCGCGAGATTGGTGAGGCGGCCGGCGGTGATGTTCGCGCCGTACTCGGTCACTTTCGTGCCGTTGACGTAGATGGCGAAGCCGGTCTCGTTGGTCGAGTTGTCGGTCCAGCCGAGGTTGACATCGTTGCCCGCAACGGTGGCCGTGAAGCTGGTCGGCGCGGCCGGAACGCTCGGCGGCGGAGGAGGCGGCGTCGAGCTGCCGTTCGGATAGAGCCAGCGCGCGGCAACCTGATCGTCGGCGCGCAGCGAGGGACCCTTGCCGGTGACCGAGTAGTACATCAGCGCGGTCGAGTCGGCGGAGTGGCCGAAGCCGAGGGTGTGGCCGAATTCGTGCGCGACGATTTCGGCGAGGGTGGTGCTCGAAATGCCATTCGCCGGCGACACGGCATCCTGAATCGCCAGATTCGCCTCGGTGATCGTCCAGGCGTTCTGCTGACCCGCGGGATGCGTATCGTCCGCGGCGAAGGTGGCGGTGAACTTGTGCTGCGATGAAACGCCGTTGAAGCCGCCCAGACCGACGGTGCCTCCCTTGGTGCGATCCCACGAGCCGGCGATGTCATTGACCGGATCGTTGAACAGCACTTCGTTGACGCCGTTGTCGCAGCTGCCGCAAACGCCGCCCGGCGCCGCGGTGCGCACACCGGCGTAGGTGTAGTTGATCTTCGCGGACGAGTAGCCGGTCCATGCGTTCATGGCCGTCTGCGTCTCGCTGACGCCGCCGTTCGTGTAGCCGGGCTGCGTGCCGACGCTGTACCACGCTGCCGACTGGCCGCTGTCGAAACGCGACCAGCGATAGAGGGTTGGTTCAGCGATGAGGGTGAAGTTCGATTCGTAACGGCTCGGCGTGCGGGGCGCGGTGGCGGTGCGGTCGAGCACCGGGTTCTCGATGCCGTAGTTGCGCACTGCCTCACGTCCGGAGATGCGCGCCGCGACGAAAGTCTCGAAGCGGCTCGCGTCGCGCTGGATGTTCTTTGCCTCGATCGGACGGAAGTCGGCGTCGAGGAGAGTCGTGTCATCCGCGTTCTCGCGGAGCCACAGACGTCGTCCGTTCAGCGCCTTCGCTTCCGAGAACTTGCCGATGAAGAGGTCCATCGTGCGATAGCCGCCGCGCGGCGAAGGCTCGAGGAACAGGAGCACCCGCTCCCCTTCCGTGAACTCCGGCGTGCCGTAGATCTTCGTGATGCGCTCCGCGGTCATGCCGCCGAGCTCGCGCACCGTGATCGTCTCCGGCGTGGTCCCCTTGATGTTGCGGGAGACGGTGATGACGGTGTCGGTGAAGATGCTGCCGTCACGATCGACAGGCCTGGTCGAAACGACCGTTCCCTCGACGATGATGGGCGATTTAGCGATGAGCTGTTCGTCCGTCGGCAGGACGATCGTCGTCGCGTGCGCGGCAAGGCCAGCCATCATCATGAGGACACACGTCAGCCCGTACACCCGTTTTCTGATCACTTTTGAGGGGACCTCCGATTTTGTTATTCGGCGTAACTGGACCGTGAGGAGGGTCATTCCACCGAACCGCGCTCAGAGTCGGTCGGTTGCGATCAGGAGGACGTGACCGCCGTCACGACGGGGGTCAGATCGTGATTGGACGTTAACAACGTGATCGCCTCGCGATAGCCGTGAAGCGTCCCGACGTCGACGTATGCCGTGCCGGCCCGGACCGCACGGGCGCGGCCTCCGCGGGCGAGCCATTCGTTGACCACGGTGCCGATGTAGTGGTCGGTGCCGCCGCGCTCGAGCCATACCTCGCGCAGCTCGGCGAGGACGCGTGCGCGCAGCTTGAACGCGCCCCAGATCCAGTTCGACTTTGCACCCGCCGTCTTGACCTGGATCTCGACCACGTTGTCGTGCTCATCCATGACGACGGCGTCGAAGAACTCGGGACGTTCGACGGGAAAGCAGAGGAAGGAGAGATCGTCGTCGCCGAGGGCGTCGAAGCCGGTTTCGGGAAACCAGACCGTGTCCGGCAGGCCGACCAGCACATGCTCTTCCGGCGCGATGAACGGCAGCGCGTGAAAGAGCGCATCGCAGAGGCCGTTCGGCTGCTGCTGCACGGCGTAACAGATGGAGGCGTTGCCGAGCTCGCCGCCGAAGTAAGAAACGATGTCCGACTTGCCGGGCGAGATCACGAAGCAGATGCGGGTGGCGCCGCCGAGGAG
>JALYOB010000527.1 GCA_030857085.1 Acidobacteriota bacterium
GTCGAGGGATCCCCTGCAGGTTTGGCAGCCGCCGCTCCGTCGGCAGGGGA
Source organism: Acidobacteriota bacterium (assembly GCA_030857085.1). GTDB lineage: Bacteria > Acidobacteriota > Thermoanaerobaculia > Gp7-AA8 > Gp7-AA8 > QHVT01. The sequence goes on from JALYOB010000527.1 coordinate 51, forward strand.
TCCCTCGACTACGCTCGGGATGACACGGGAGGCGCTTGCGACACGCGGCGCATTGGGCACGCCCGGCCCACTCGCCTCCACCATCACGATCGTCTGCGGCGGCGCGGCCTTGAATCCCAGAGTCTGAGCCTGTTTTTCGACCGCTTCGAACGAAGTCAGCCGATCCAGCTCTCCTTCCAGCGCCTTATGCGTCGCCTCCGTCTGCTTGAGCATTTTCTGCAGACGCGTGGCCTCGCGGCCGAGGCGGATGACTTCGAGGTTCTGCCATGTGAAGAGGAGCAGAAACAGACCGATCGGCACGCCCAGGAACAGGACGGCCAGGAGCTCACGGTTTCGCTGGCGATCTTTCTCGCGAACGATGTGCGTGTTGTCGATCGGTTTTTTCTGCGTGTACATGGCGGCACCCGGAGCCGACGAACAAGGGTGAAGATCTGCCTACAAGCACGATGCGACGAGCCATCCACACACACCCACGCCCCACGCTCCACCCCTCCCGAGCTCACCTACCGCACACACACCCGACCCTTCCCCAACCTTCACCCTTGCTCGTCGGATCCGAGCAGGACGAACCTTTGTTGCCGGTTCTCGGTTGCCGGTTGTCGGCAAATGCAACCGACAACCGGGAACCGACAACCGAGAACCCCTTCACACCCTCTCCGCCACTCGCAGCTTCGCGCTGCGCGATCGCGGATTTCTCTCCATTTCTTCTTCTGAAGCAGTCACAGGACGACTGGTCAACACGTTGACCAGTGACTTCGCGCCGCAGCCGCACACCGGCATGTTCGGCGGGCAGGTGCACTCACCGGCCAGCCTGCGAAACGCCCGTTTGATGATCCGGTCCTCGAGCGAGTGGAACGAGATGATCGCGACGCGCGCACCCGGTTCGAGCACGCTCACCGCGTCGTCGGCGAACTGGTCGAGACCGGTCAGTTCTTCGTTCGTCGCGATGCGCAACGCCTGGAACGTGAGCGTCGAGGGATCGATCTCGTGCGGCCGCGACTTTTTCACGCTGCGGATCACTTCCGCGAGGCGCGAGGTCGTCGCGATCGGCGCTTCCTCGCGCGCGGCCACGATGGCTCGCGAGATCCGCCGCGCCATCGGCTCTTCGCCGTAGTCGCGGATGATGCGTGCGAGCTCGTATTCGTCGAGCGAGTTCACCAGATCGGCCGCGCTCGTTCCTTCCGAACCCATGCGCATGTCGAGCGGCCCTTCGAAGCGGAACGAGAAACCGCGCGCCGCGTCGTCGAGCTGCATCGAAGAGACGCCGAGGTCTGCGAGGAGACCGCTGATGCGTTCAATGCCGGACTGCTTCAGGATGTCAATGAGCGATTCGTGGCGTCCGCGAACGAACGTCACCCGGTCGCCGAAGCGGCTCAGCCGCTGCCGCGATCGTTCGAGCGCCTCCGGGTCGCGATCGATGGCGATGAGGCGGATGTCCGGATGGCGCTCGAGAAGCGCTTCCGTATGTCCGCCCAGCCCCACCGTGGCGTCGACCAGAGTGCCGTCGCCGCGATTCGGCTCGAGGAGCTCGAGGATCTCTTGTAAAAGAACGGGATCGTGTTTCATCCGTTGACCTGTTCCCCGTTGCCGATTGCCTTTCCCTGGCAACCGGCAACGGGCAACCGGTCACTCGTTACTACACACCGTGTAATTCCAACTCTTTGAAGTCGTCGGCCGTGAGCGGTTGCTCGGACAGACGCTTCTGAATCCGCTGTTCGTTCCAGACGATGAGGTGATCCTGACTGCCGAGGACGACCACGTCGTCGGTGATGCCGGCGACGTCGCGGAGGACCTGCGGCACGAGGACGCGGCCCTGCGCGTCGAGCGTGGAGACCTGACCGAAGTAGTTCACCCGCTCGAGGAGCCTGGTTTTGGCAGTCGAAGTCGAGGGCACTTTCGCCAGCCGCGCCTGGAATTCGAACCAGACCGCGAGCGGGTAGACGAGAGCGCGCTCGCCGTCCATCGAGGTGATGAAGCAGTCGGCGCCGTAACGATCTTCAATGATCTTGCGGAAACCCGCCGGGACTTTCAGCCGACCTTTTTCGTCGATCTTCGCGGGGCTGTGCCCCATCAAAACGCTGAGTTCCACGGTCAGTAGAGCCTTTTTCCGCTTTTCCGGTGGCTCTTTGTACCACTATCGGCCACTGCCGTCCACAAAAATCCACGACTGCGGCGTGGAAAGGGTTGTCGGTTGTCGGTGATCGGTTGTCGGCAGGAAGGGCTCGGTGGTCGGTTGCCGGAGCCCCACGACAACCGACCACCGAGAACCGACAACGCGAAGCGCGCTCCGCGTGCTTCGCTACTTCATCACTTTGCGGATCTTCGCCAGAATGTCGCTGCCGACCAGGTTGTCGGCCGCATTGAGCACGTTGCGGATCATGTCCAGCACGTCGTCGCTGCCGCTCCAGTGCTCGCGCAGCACTTCCGCGTCCGTGTCGCCCAACATCTTGTTGAGGAGATACACGCCGAACACGAGGTCATCGAGGTACCCCACCGGTCCAATGAACCCCTCGGGCATGATGTCGAGCGGGAAAAAGTAGTACGCGAGGCCGCTGCCCAGCAGCATCTTGTTCTTCGAGTTGACGCGGTTATCCGTGATGAGACGCCACAGCAGCACGAACACGTCGGGCGCGAGCAGCAGATACTCGCCCCGCTTCCCTGCGAGCGCGCCGCTCTTGTCGAGATAGCCGCGGATCGCGGTGCGCATCCGGTCGTAAAAACGTTGCGCGCGCTCGCTCGAAACGGGCGCGGCTCCTTCGTTCAGCTCTTGATCGAGATCGTCATCGAACTCCGTTTCCATCCATCCCTCCAGGTTTGAATCCCGGCGGCAGATCGGCGCCGCCGCGGCCGAGCGTCACGGCGAGACCGCCGTCGATGATCCAGATTTTCTGAATGTCGGCCGAGACGAACTCGGGCAAAAAACGCTCCAGCGAGATCACCAGCGTTGCCGGCGGCTCGAATCCGATCTCCGCCGGAAACTGCTGTCGCAACAGACCCACGAGCAGCGTCGGAATCGGAATCGGTCCAGCGGTCATCCGCCCCAGCGGCACTTTGATGGTCGTGCCGTTCGCCTCGAAGTGCGTGATGTCGACGCTGAACGGAATCACGATCAGCTTCCGCACCGCCCCTTCCACGCGCAACAGCCCGTTCATGAAGCGGAGCGAAATCCGCTCGACGATCGGATCTTTCGCGACCATCTCCTGCGCCATCGCGGAGACTTTTTCCCCGTCGATGCGCACATCCAGCGAATCCCATTCGATCAGGCGCGGCACGTCCGTATACTATGCGCCGCCAGTGCCCAAACGGACCGACCTCAAGTCCATTCTGATCATCGGATCGGGCCCCATCGTCATCGGGCAGGCGGTCGAATTCGACTATTCCGGCACCCAGGCCTGCAAGGCGCTTCGCGACGAGGGATACCGGATCATCCTCGTCAACTCCAATCCCGCGACGATCATGACCGACCCGGAACTGGCGGACGCGACGTACATCGAGCCGATCACGGCCGAGTGGGTCGAGCGCATCATCGAGCTGGAGAAGCCCGACGCGCTCCTCCCGACGATGGGCGGGCAGACCGCGCTGAACGTGGCGCTGGAGCTGCAC
>JALYOB010000528.1 GCA_030857085.1 Acidobacteriota bacterium
GTCTTCAGCGTACGTTGTGGCTGTGCTTACTGCTGCTGCGCGATCTTCGCTTCAAGCGCGGCGAGGCGCTCGAGGAGCTTCGCGTTCTCGCTCTTGAGCGTACCGATCTGCTCGTGCTGGTCGAGCGTGTAGAGCGTGAGCTCTTCGACCTTCTCGAGCAGGCGCATCTGCATCTGGCTGAGGTTCAGGCCCGCGGCCTTGATGTCGCCGGCGGCCGGAACATTCGGCAGGTGCTTCTCGTCACGGACGAACTTCGCGAGGTCCGCGATCGGCATGAGCTTGTAGGTCTCTTCAAAGACGTAGTCGGGAACGTTCAGCGTCACGCCGTCATCGATGAAGCTGCCGCCGCTGACGCGGATGTCGCCGCCGTTGACATGCAGCTTCGACGAAGGCGTAGAGGTGCCGATGCCGACGTTGCCGCCGACGAGAATGCGCATGCGCTCGTTGACACTGCTGCCGCTGGTGCCGGTCCAGAGGGTCATGTCGCCGGCCGACTCGGTGCGAACGATGCCGAAGCCGACGCTCGTGCCGGAGGTGGAGACCTGCATGTTCATGCCGGCCGTACCCGTATTGGTCGAGGTGACGAAGACGCGCGGGTTGCCGATGCCGGAGGCGTGAAGGAGCTCGCTCGGGCTGGCGGTGCCGACACCGACGTTACCGCTCGCCGCGATGTCGATCGAGCTGGTCGGAGCTCCCGGGCGGATGCGGAAGGGGAGCCTCGAGCCGCCCGTCACGTCGCGGACGAACCAGTTGGCCTCGTTCGCGCCGATGTCCCACGTCTGGGCGGTGAAGCCGGAGGCGTTCGTCTGTTCCTGCCGGATCGCCGGCGTGTCGCCCGTGGTGATGTGGAGGTCGAGCGCGGGTGCGGCCTGGCGGAAGCCGACCTTGCCCGAGCTGGCGACGAAGATCGAATCCGCCGGTGCGGCCGCGGTGATGGTCATCAGATTACGGCCGGCCGTTGCGTCATTGAACACCAGCTTGTTCGCGCCGCCGCTCCCCGAGTCGTTGGCGATGATGCGCCAGTCGTTGTTCGGAAAACCAGCCGTGGACGACGTGTCGTCGAAGTTGATCTGCGTGTTGTTTTCCTTCATGCGGATCGTGTCGAAGCCGAAGCTCTCGCCATCGACGCAATCGAAGCCGACGCACGCGCTCGACTGCACGATGAGGTCATCGGCGATGACGGTGTCGAGCGCGGTCACCGGCGCGTTGCTGATGCCGCGGCCGGTTGCTGCGACGGTGCCTTTGAGGCCGCCCGTCGTCGAAGAAACGGCTGCCGAGTCATGGCTCGTCGCCTCGGTCGCATTCGGATCGACGAAGGCGCCGTTGAGGATGGTGATCGTGCCCGACTGCGTCACCGCGTCGCCGAGCCCCGCGTCGCGTGCGATCTTGCGAGCTGCGGCGTCGTCGCCTTTCTCACGTGCGTCCTTCAGTTTCTTCTGCACGTCGGCCGAGACCTTCGGCACGACGCGGAGCGAGAAGGCGTACTGACCGTCGGCTGCGACGCCGCCGAGGTCCTGCAGGCGGAAGGACGGATTGCGGCCGGCGGGGAACTCTTTCACGTAAGCCTCGCCGTCGGGACCGACGACGGTGAGCTGAATGCGGTCATGACCGGTGACAGCGGTCTGCCATTCGATCGACGCGCCGCCTCCCGTGGCGCGGCCGACCGCATTGCCCGCGAATGCTGCACCTGCGAGCGCGAAAACGACGAGGATGGACGTGATTCTCCCGAAAATGGAACGAGTGTTCATTCTTCTCTCCTTAGCCTGCGATTGGACGAATGGACGAGGGGCGACCGGGACGATGAACGACCGACGACACTGCGAGCAGAGTTGAAAGACTCTGTTGCCAGCCCCACTGGCTGGCATTTGGACGACCGAATTTTCGGGTTAGACGCGGATAGTGGACTATACGTTTACATCATTCCGTAGTCCACGCGATTCCGGAAAAGTTCCACTCGCAGTAGAGGCCGGGCTCACTCCCACTCGATCGTGCTGGGAGGCTTGGAGGAGACGTCGTAGACCACTCGATTGATGCCGCGCACTTCGTTCACGATGCGGCGGGCCATGCGATCGAGCACTTCGTGAGGCATGCGGAACCAGTCGGCGGTCATGAAATCGGTGGTCGTCACCGCGCGAATGGCGCAGACGTTTTCGTACGTCCGTTCGTCGCCCATGACGCCGACACTCTTCACCGGGAGGAGTACTGCGAAGGCCTGTGAGATCTCGCGATAGAGATCGGCGCGGCGGATTTCATCGATGACGATGTCGTCGGCGTTCTGCAGAATCTCGACGCGCTGCGCGTTCACTTCGCCGAGGATGCGGACGGCGAGACCAGGACCGGGGAAGGGATGACGCCAGACGAATTCGGGCTCGAGACCGAGCTCGATGCCGAGCTGCCGCACTTCATCCTTGAACAGCTCGCGCACCGGCTCGATGAGCTTGAGGCCCATTTTCTCGGGCAGGCCGCCGACGTTGTGATGGGTCTTGATGATCGCGGATGGTCCTTTGATCGAGACCGATTCGATGACGTCGGGATAGAGCGTGCCCTGCACGAGAAAGTCGACGTTCGGGAGGCGCTTGGCTTCTTCTTCGAAAACGGCGATGAACTCGTTGCCGATCCGCTTGCGCTTCACTTCCGGATCTTCGATGCCGGCGAGCTTCGCGTAGAAACGCTCGCGCGCGTCGACCTGCACGAAGTGCAATCCCAAGCGATCGCTCAACCGCGACCCGACCTGCACCGCCTCGTTTTTCCGGAGCACGCCGTTGTCGACGAAGATGGCGGTGAGCTGATCGCCGATTGCCTCTGCAACGAGTAGAGCGGCCACAGTGGAATCGACGCCGCCGCTGACCGCGGCAATGACTCTTCGATCGCCGACCTGCTGGCGGATTTCTTCGACTTTTCGACGGCGATAGTCGCCGAGGTCCCATGTCGGTTTGCAGCCGGCGATGTCGAAGAGGAAGTTTTTCAGGATCTGCCCGCCCGCCTCGCTGTGCGTGACCTCCGGATGGAACTGGATTCCATAGCAGCGCCGCTCGACGTTTTCGAATGCAGTGATGGGCGCGCTCGATGACGAGGCGGTGGTGACGAAGCCGGGAGGGCCGCTCAGAATGCGATCGCCATGGCTCGCCCAGACGCGCTGGTGCGGCGCGGTGTTGGCGAAAAGCAGGGAGTCGCCGATGACGTCGATCTCCGCCCGCCCGTATTCGCGCTCATTCGCCGCCTCGACTCGCCCGTCGAGAAAGTACGCGGTGAGCTGCATGCCGTAGCAGATGCCGAGGATGGGAACGCCGAGGTCGAAGATCTCGCGCGAGCAGTAGGGCGCGGATTCGGAGTAGACGGACTGCGGTCCGCCCGAAAGGATGATCGCGGTAGGGGCGAGGTCGCGGATCTTTTCGACGGCGAGGTCGAACGGATGGACGACGGAGTAGACGCGATTCTCACGAATGCGCCGGGCGATCAGCTGGGTGTACTGCGATCCGAAATCGAGGACGAGGACGGTCTGCTCTGCGTTGTTCGACACGCGGGGCATTCTAATGCGGCCGAACGACGGGGGGCCTCCGGCGGCCGGGCCACGGGCCCGGACCCGTCTGACAGGCCAAGCCTCCGCGACACTCGTGCGAATACAACGAACTGTGTCGCGGAGGCTTGGCC
>JALYOB010000112.1 GCA_030857085.1 Acidobacteriota bacterium
TCACGGTGCTCAGCGACGGCACGGGCGACGCCGTGAGCGTGGTAACGCTCTACGGAATGCCGACCGGACCGTCGAATCCCGCGGTCACCGATCTCACGCTGCTCACCGTCAGCCAGCCGTACACGCCGGGCGGCGCGCTTTCGCTGCTCTTCCAGCTCAAGACGGCCGCAGGGGGAACGCTCCCGCCGAACACGAGCTGGCTTGCCGCATTCACGAATCCGTCTGGGGTGGTGTACGCGGTGCGCATGGTCACGGATGCCCTCGGCAAGGCGCGCTACGAATCGTACAAAGTGGCCGCGGCATCGAGCGGCGCGCGGCGGGGCGAGTTCATCGAAGGGACGCCGCTGCCGGCGACGGGCTCGTACTCCTCGAGCACAGGCCTCATCACGATCCTCGTGCCGGGGACGAACGTCGGAATCACCGCGCCCGGCACGATCACGAACTTCTTCGGCATGTCCACGCTTCTCCCGGCCGATCGCGCCTCGTCGCCATTCGACATGATGCCGAACGACGGCATCGCCACCGGCAGCCTCGACATCGTGGCGGTCCCGGTCTGCGCGCCGAATCAGGCGCCGGTGCCGGTGCTCTCGGCCACGATGATCAACGGCAAGCCGATGGTGGTCGCGTTCGATGCCTCCGCCTCGTACGACCCCGACGCCACTTCCTCCGACCCGCAGCTCCGCGACACGATCGTCAAGTACGTCTTCGACTTCGGCGACGGAACGCCGCCGGTGGCGACGTCCGATCCGCGCATCACGCACGAGTATGCGGGGGTGGGCTCGTGGGGTGCGACCTTGATGGTGCAGGATTCGCGCGGCAAGGTCAGCGACAAGCCGGCGCTCAAGCAGGTCTGCGAGTCATGCCTCCGCAAGAAGTAGCACCGTAGCTCCGCAATAAACCTCACTGCGGCCGGGCGAAAGCCCGGCCGCGGTCATTTGCGTTCTCACGCGACCGCGGCTTCGAGCTCTGCGGCCTTGGCTGATCGACCTCGGAACGTCACGATCCTCGAGGCCCGGGAAGGCCACGTGCGTGACTGGTCGCGGCGACGAGACTCTTCGCCGCTGCGACGAGCTCGGCCGGCTCGACCGGCTTGGCCATGTGCATCTGAAAGCCGGCCGCGAGCGCGCGGACGCGATCCACGCTGCGCGTGTACGCCGTCAGTGCAATGGCCGGCACGCGGCGGTACGGCGACTCGTGCGCCCGCACGCGGCTGATGAACGAGTAACCGTCCTCGCCCGGCATCTCGATGTCGCTGACGATGAGGTCGGGGTGATGATCGGTGAGGATGTCTAGGGCGACGCTGACGCTTTCGGCCGTCTCCACCGTTGCGCCGGCGCGGCTGAGGATGGACTCCAGCAGCTTTCTGGCATCGTCGTTATCTTCGACGACCAGAATCGCGCAGCCTCCGAGTCCCTCCATCGGCCTTTCGTGGCCCAGCGGGGCGAGGACCGGCTGGGCGCGCGCGGCGACCCGATCGAAGTCGTGCTCGCGCGCCACCATGAGCGGCAGACGGACGGAAAACGTGGCTCCCTTGCCGATGCCGGGGCTCAGCGCCTGCACCGTTCCGCCGTGCAGCTCCACGAGGTTCTTCACGATCCCGAGACCGAGACCGAGGCCGCCGTACGCGCGCGTCGAGCCGCTGTCGGCCTGACTGAAGCGGTCGAACACGAACGGCAGGAAATCGGGGGAGATGCCCACGCCGGTATCGCTCACCGTCACCTGGGCGTGCGAGCTCACGCGTTCGAGCCGCACCTGCACCCGTCCGCCGCGCGGCGTGAACTTCACCGCGTTGGAAAGGAGGTTCCAGACGACCTGTTGCAGCCGGTCGGGATCGCCGGAGATGAACCCTCCGCTGGGATCGAGCACCACGTCCAGCTTCACGCCTTTGGCGTCGGCGGCCGGCCGCACCACCTCCACGGCGTTGCCGACCACGTCGGCCAGATCGAGCGGGCGGACGTCGAGGCGCAGCTTGCCGGCGTTGATGCGCGAGAAGTCGAGAATGTCCTCGATCAGGCGGGCCTGCGCGCGCGCGTTGCGCTCGATGGTCTCGTGAGCCTCGCTGAGAATGTCCGCCCGCGTTTCGCCCCGGACCAGTTGCAGCCACCCGATGATGCTCGTCAGCGGCGTGCGCAGCTCGTGGGAGACGGTGGCGAGGAACTCGTCGCGCGCGCGTGTGGCCGTCTCCGCCACGGCCAGAGCGCGCTGCAGCTCGGCGCGCGTGATGTCGAGCTTCGCGGCCAACTCGGCCGACTCGGTGGCCGACTGCCGCGCCAGCACCGCTTCCGTTTTGGTGCGCCGGGCTTCGACCTCGACGCGAAAGAATGCGCCGGCCAGCGGCAGGACGCTTTGGGCGATGTCGAGGTCGACCGACTCTTCCGTCGAGCCGGCGAGCACGAGCACCGTCCCATCACGGCTGCCTGCCGCTCGCGCGCGGACGCGCTGGCCCTCCGCGGTCGTGATGGTCCCCTCCGCCGAGCCGTGCGTGATGGCGGCGTCCACCAGCTGTCGCCACGAACGGGCGTCGCGCAACGTCTGCGGGAATCCGAGGGCGGGCAGCGAGCGGCCGACCTCCGGGTCGCGGATGAAGACGATCAGGTCGTCGGCGCCGAGCAACGGCGCGATCGCCCGCGCCGCGCCGGCCCGCGTCTCGGGCTCGGCCAGCAACACGATGTGCCGCAGGATCGCCTGCAGAGTGTCCGTCGCATGCTTCATCAGTCCGGCAGGAGAGCCACCGTCGCCGTGCAGTTATGAAAGCCGCTGAACTGCCCTTCCGAACGGGCGATCTGGCCGTAGGTGTTGCAGCCGGCGTAGGCGATGTCGCCAAGGGTTTTCTGGAGCGCCTCCATTTCGAGCCCGAAGTCGCCCCCCATGCGCAGGCGGGTGGCCACGCAGTCGAAGAAGAGCGCCACCCCCGGACGGCCGCCGCCGAGCTGCTGCAGCGCGGAAGTGGCGGCCTGCGACGCCGCATCGGCCGCCGAACGGCTGTTGGTCTTCATGATGTGCACCGTGGCACCGACGGCGATGTCGGAGGCGCAGGCGATCGACCCGTTTTCCGTCACGGCGAGCGGCACGCGCAGCTTGTAGCCCGAGCCGGTGTCGATCCCCAGCACGTTGTGCAGGAAGAACGGAATGGGATCGGCGCGGTCGAAGTGCTGTCCGGTACGCTCGGCGTGCTCCTCGAATGCCTCGATGGCAGGGGCCGCGTTCAGGCTGATGACGGTCGCGCCGTCTGCCTCGGTCACGCGCAGAGGCTCGCCGGCGGACATCCAGCCGTGGCTCACGCCCACCCCGATCGGTTTGTGCGAAAGCATCTCCAGCGCCACCGCGGCATCGGAAACGGCTTCGGTGCCGCAGAACACATGGGTAGTGGAGAACTGCGCGTCGTCGCCGGCACCACCACCGAAGAAGCGGTAGTTGCCGAGCGTGACGCGGCTGAGCTGTTCGATGAAATCATCCGTGTACCCGGCCAGGGCGTCCGCGAGCACGAGCGCGGCGCGATAGGGGTACTGGTGCGTCTGCAGTCCGTCGAAAGAGGCGGCGATCTGTTCGGCCGCGGAGCGCCGGTTCTCCCGAAGGTTCCGCCCCAGGCCGGCCGCGAAGCTCATGGTGCTGGAACGGATGCCGAGCGCCGACACCGCTCCCTCGGCCCGCTCGCCGGTGATGAACTCTCCCGCCGACGAGCAGCCGACCAGCACGCCCGGCCGGCAGCTTTTCTCGATCGCTTCCAGGAGCGGTTTGTACTCGTACCGCGACGATGCAAAGAGGATCACGGCATGGGGCGACTGGCCGGAGAACTGCGCGCGCAGCCTCTCCCCGATCTCCGTCCCCGCTGCTGCGCTGTCGTTTTCTTTCGTGAACACCACTGCCGACTCGGTCATGTGCGGACGCTCCTGTGCGGCCGTGCGGCCGCAGATTCCTGGTTTGAACGATGCACAACGTAAGCCGTAACGGACGCCCCCTCCGCTTGCGGGGCGCAGGATTCACTGCGGCGCCGCCTTCCGTGGAGTCAGCCGCCGTGCCACCCGCGCGTTACCTCGTCGCGAAGCACTAACGAATCGATAGCGCGGCAAGATGAACGCGCAACGCTCGCTCACCTTGTGCGGCAAGCGGAGCAGCATGACCGATCAACAGAGCTTCGCGCGCCGTCAATGACGCAGCCGCACCCGCTCCAGGTCCGTTACCGTCACGTCGTAATGCAGGACCCGCTCCGGCAGCTCGAGCAGCATCTCTCTGTCTCGTGGCAGGTGATGCGGCTTTTCGATGTCTTCGCCTGCATAGGCCTTGATGACCTCGCGCGACTCCCAATAGGAGATGACGGTGAAGCCGACTGCGGAGGGTTCGTCGCGGCGCAGGATTTCGACTCCCAGGTATCCGGGGATGGTGCGCATTTTCTTTACGCCTTCGGAGAGGTAGGCGTAATACTCGTCGGCTCGGGCGGGGGCGACTCTTCCTTTCCATTCACGCGCGACGATGGTTCGGGATGGCTGCGAAGTGGCCGGCGTGGTCGCGCAGCCGGACAGCACAATGGATGTCAATGCAACGAGGATGGCGAGTTTCTTCAAGGGAGTCCTCCTTTGATTCTGCGGGCGCGCTCTAGTGCGCGGCCGAGCGCCTCGGTTGCCACTTTGATTTGTCGCGGGGTGACGGCGCCGTATCCGAGGACGAGGGCATCGGGTAGTTTGACCTCGCCGCAGAATGCCGATAATGGCGCGGCTTCGATGTTCTCCTCGGCTGCTGCACGGGAGGCGGCGACGTCGTTGATTTTCTGGAGCCAGGCAAGGGAATGCATGCCGGCTTCGGATGCACCGACGGTGGCTAAGCCGCGCAGGTATTTGGCGGCGCTCTCGATTAACGCCTCCTGGCGTTCGCGGTAGGCGGCGCGCATGCGTCTGATATGGCGTTCGAAGTGGCCTGACTCAATGAAGTCGGCGACGACGAGTTGGTCGATTGCGGGTAAGGTACGGCCGGCGAGCGCACGCGCGCGCATGAATGCATCCACTACAGACGGCGGCACAATGATGTAGCCGAGGCGCAAGGCGGGGAAGAGGGATTTACTGAAGCTGCCGAGGTAAATCACGCGGCCGTCGGTGTCCAGTGCGTGGATGGCGGGTACTGGCGCGGTGCGATGGCGATATTCGCCGTCGTAATCATCTTCGACAATCCAGGAGTCGCTGCGCCGCGCTGCGTCGAGTAATTGCAGGCGACGCGAGACCGGCATTGTGACGCCGAGGGGGAATTGATGGGAGGGGGTGACGTAAATGAGGCGCGGGGTGGCGCATTGCGCGAGTCCGGCCGCGACGTCGATGCCTTCCTCGTCCACTGGCACCAGCACGACCTGCGATCCGGTTGCGGTGAGCGCGGCGCGCGCCGGCGGATATCCGGGATCTTCGTACCACAGACTCTCACCCGGCTCGACCAGGACGCGGCAGATCATCTCCAGACTGTGCTGCAGGCCGTTGGTGATGATGACCTGCGGCGCCTCGCACGCCACGCCGCGCGCTGCGCCGACGTATTGTGCAATCGCGCTCCTCAAGCGCAGGTTCCCCGCGGCGTCGCCATAGGCGAGCGAGTCGAGCAGGGCGGGGCCATTGCGCGACCACTGTTTGGCAATGAGTCGCGTCCATAGCTGAATCGGAAAGAGGTCGAGCGCCGGAAGCGCGGGTTCGAACGCGCGGCGCTTGTCGGCGGTGGTCATGATGGTGGGCGGAAGCGCGCGGGGGCGTCGCGTGATGGGGCGATGCGCTGGCGCGGCTGGCGCCCCGCGGCGGGTGGCGGTACGCAGCACCTCGTCCGGAACGGAGCTGGCGACGAACGTTCCTGAGCCGACTCTGCTCTCGAGGTAGCCCTCGCCGAGGAGTTGCTCGAAGGCGAGAAGGACAGTGTTGCGGGAGATCTGGAGGTCGGCGGCGAGACTGCGCGTGGAGGGGAGGCGGCTGCCGGCGTGGAGCTGCCTCGTGAGGATCGCGCGCCGGATGGCGTCATAGAGCTGCCGATGCAGCGGCGTTCCTGACGCAGGATCGAGAGTGATCGCCGCGAGCGTGTAACCGCGCGTCCTCTTCACTATCGGCTCCGCTGCATCGCGCCATGCATAGAGCCGCGAGTCTAGCGGAAGTCGCCCCGCGCATTGCGGAACTCGTCTGCATTGCCGCTCCGCGAGTCCGCCGTTCTCGTCTGGTATCGGCATGGCCGTCTCAATCCGGCAGCCATCGCAGCCGCGAGCGTCTGCTGGGATCGAGCGTCATCACCTCGGCCGCTCCGTTGAGCGCTCCGGTCGCGGTCAGGGCTTCGATGATTTCGCTCGTCAGATTCTTCACGCGAGCGAGGACGGCATCGTCTTTCGCGACGCCGAACCAACAGACGAATGGTCCGTCCGTGCGGATGGGGAGTTGCGGGAAGTTGTTGCGCTCGTTCAAGGTCACGAACATGCCGGCCTCTCGAATTTCCGCTGGATAGCGTGCGAGCGCTTTTTCCGCTTCGGCGATGAACGTCTCCACACGCTCCGGCTTTACGGAAAAGATGAGCGACAGCACCACGCCGGTTGCGCCGTTCGGTTCATTGAGCGGATCGACCGCCGGAAGCACGAGCAGTGCATGCGCGTCGTTGACAGGGCGAAGCAGCAGGACGTTGTCACTGTCGTCCATCATGCTGTTGGCGACGTTCCTGTGCTCTTTCCATACAGGACCGTAATAGAACGCGGCATTGAAGCGCGCGCGCTCGTCCATGTCGTGATAGGCGCGAATCCAGGTGAACATCAGAGGGTTTTCGCGATTGAGGAAATCGCCCGCTGCGATTGCGCCTAACTGCTGCATCGGCTCGGGGAAAAACGCATCAAAGTACTCGGCGAACCGGGATCGCATTCCGCGCTTCATTGTGTAGCGGCGCAGTTCCAGGACTTTGTAGATGTTCGGGACAGCGCGAACGCGAGTCAGATCCCAGGTCCAATTCGTCTCCCATGTCTGTCCCTCGTCTGCGGAGAACGCCTGTTCCCAACGGGCGGAGTCAGGAGAATTCACCGTCCAGAGGAACCGCACCATAATGGGCTTGCCATTGAAGGTTTCGCGGTCATAGAACTCGCCGTGACCCTTCTCGAAGCCGCCCACCATCGGAGTCATGTCAATGGCCGCATTGGCCCCATTGGCCCAATAGATGCGCCACCGACGCGACTGCGGGTCGAACAGGCGAATGGTCATGCCTTTGAGCGGACCGGCGGGAGTATCGGCCTGAAATTCGTCGACGTTGGCCGCGCCATTCCACACCGGGCGTGAGACGTTGGTGCCGTTGAATTCGATCCACTCCGTGGAGCCGCTGAGGGGACGCACGAGCCGCCTGCTGCGAACCGTCCAGCTCCCAACGAGAAAGTCGAAATCGTGCTCGGTTCCATGCACGGCAATGATTCCGTTGCTGTTCGACATCTCTGCCCCCACGGCCGCTCCGCTTGTTCCGCTCGCAATCAGCAACGCGAACAGCACGCACAACGACGACTCGTTCATCTGCCGTACAGTAACGAGCACGCGGCGACGCGACAGGGCCACTTTGCGCGACCGGCCCGACCACACAACAGCGAGTGGCCCCTTCGCTCGCGCCGAAGCGGTACGCGCAAAGCTCTCACTCGGCTGCTACAAAGCCGCTGATGCTCGAATACCCGCGGGTTTCGCGGAGGATCACTGAAGGGGAGAAAAAGGACCAATGAACAGCGTGATTCACTTTGAAATGGCCTACGAAGATCGCGACCGGATGAGGAACTTTTATGAGGCCGCATTCGGATGGCACACCCAGACGCTCGGGCCTGAGATGTGGAACTACGTGCTGGCGACGACGACAGAGACGGGACCGGACCGGATGCCGATCCGCCCGGGCGCGATCAATGGCGGTTTTCACCAGAAGCCGGCCGATCCTGTCGCGCATCATCCGTCGCTGGTGATCGGCGTGGATGACGTGCAGGATGCGATGCAGAAGATCACCGCCGCCGGCGGCACGCTCCTCAATGAGCCGATGGAGATCCCGGGCGTGGGTCTCTACGTCTCCTTCCGCGACACGGAAGGCAATCGCGTGAGCATCATCCAGCCGCTGCGCTGAGGCGCTTTCGGCGCACAAAAAAGGCCGCCGCGATTTGCATCGCGGCGGCCGGTGTTCATGAAGCGGGATTGATGACTACGGCACGCAGGGCAGCGGATTCGTGAACGACTCCGTCACCGTGGCGGTGCCGTCGGCGTTCACGACGCCCTTGGCACCCTGGCCGACGCCGAACTTCGCGTACGCCGTCCAGACCATGCACTGACGGTCCGTGCCGGCGGTGGCCTGCAGGACGCCGTCGCGCATCTGCTCATACGTCGGCTTGGCCGGCGTGTAGTTCATGCCGTTGACGAGATCCTTGAGGAGCTGGTCGCGGCCGGCAGTCAGGCCGAAGCGGGTCTCGTACTGCTTGAAGAGGTTCCAGCCAATCGCGCCGTAGACCTCACCGTCGTAGTGGACCTCGGAGCCGGTGATGCTGCCGTAGGTGCGGGGGAACACGCCGTAACGCGCCGAGCGGATGCCATTGGCGCTGCGGTCCGAGTACTCGCCGACCGCGTCATCGTTGTTGAGGATGACCGACAGCACGTCCGACATGCCTTCGCCAATCGCGCCGGCGAGCGGGCCGCTCATCGACGTGATCATGCGCCAGGTCAGACCATGGCCGTACTCGTGGAAGACGATGTCGGAGTCGAGATCGCCGTCGCGGTACAGCGGGTCGATGCGGAGGATACCGGTGTTGCCGGCCTGCGCCTTGAGCGACTGGCCGTTGGTGTAGCCGATGAAGGCGGACGGAATGGTGATGGTCGAGTCGGTGCCGGTCATGCCGCTGATCGCGTCACCGCCGGTGACGTGGTTGGCGATGACGACGCCGCGCGCGCCGGCGTTCTGGGCGTTCTTGACCTTGATCGTGAAGCTGCAGGTGCCGCGGTCGATGACGGCGAGCTTGCCGGTGAAGAAGCCGGCGGTGAAGGCGACGCAGCCCTCGAGGTTGTCGGCCGGGCTGACGGCGATCGGGCCGCTGACGCCCGTGGTCGTCAGAGCCGGACCGAAGTCGGCCGTGCCGAGCGGGTTGTAGCTGGTCGAGCCGACCGCGACTTCCGCATGCTTCCAGAGGTACATCTGCATGCGCGGGTTCATGCCGTCGCGAGGCGTCGAGAAGTTCGCGTTGTTGTAGCCGCTTCCGTCATGCGCCTCGGCGTTGACCGCGTCGGCGCCGGAGCCGCCGCGGCTGAAGTTGTTCGTCTGGAAGTTTGCTTCGCTCTCCACGAAACCCGCTTTGTAGAGCGTGTCGTGCATGAAGTTGTTGAAGTAGAACAGGTTCTGCACGGCGACGTTGCGGTTGGTGGTCGTCGTCGGCGCGGAGGTCGCGCTGAAGACCGAGGTGAAGTTGTACGGGCTGCTCACGGTCGTGCCGAGGCGGTCCGCGCGATCATTCGCGTCGGTGTCGAGGTAGGCGTGGACGTTGTTGCCGGTGATATCCACCGTCTTCTGCGCGACGCTGGTGGTGATCCAGCCGTTCGGCGAGGGGTTCGTGCCGGCGACGGAGACCGGCGTCGGGCCGACCACGATCGACTGCGTGCTCTTCGCGGGATCGATCGCGAAGACGTTGTACGAGTCGTTGTTCGTGCGCGTCTCGACGAAGAGAACCTGGCCGTCGCCGCTCACGAGCGTTTCGTGGAGGAGGTTCTTCTCCTGGGACCAGGTCTCGACGAGGAAGCCCTCGCGGAGGGAGCCGTCCGCCATCGGAACGACCATGCGGGTGGCCGAGGGGTCTTTGTGGAAGAACGTGCCGCGCGCGAACGAGGTCGTCTCGGCTTTGCGGCCGGAGACGGCGAGATCGGCGCTCATGCTCGGGTAGAGGCGGCCGAGGGCGGCTGCGAGAGCCTGGCGCTCGTCGATGCTCGCACCGGTGACACGGCCGACCGGGGCGAGGTTCTCGATGAGGTGGACGAGCTCACCGCGGTCATTGATGGAGGCTTTCGCATACGCGCCGTAGACGGCGAGACCGTTGATGCGCTGCTCCATCCGCGAGTGCGCCACGCCGTCGCGCGCGGCGCCGTTCGAGACGAGCGCGAGGCTGCGGGT
>JALYOB010000529.1 GCA_030857085.1 Acidobacteriota bacterium
CCTCGGAGGAGCTCGAGCCTTCTTCCTCCGAGGAACTCCGAGGAACCCGAGGAACTCCGAGGAACTTTTCGCGGTAGTGCGCCGCAATCTCCGCTCCGCGCGGATTGATGAAATCGGCGAACGCGTACGGCAGGCCGAGCTCCGCGGCCCAGATGCCGCTCTGCGGCGAGCTGCCTAACAACCACAGGTCGGGCACATGCGGACGCCCGGGCAGCTGCGTGAGCCGTGCGAATGGATGATCGCGAGGCATGTCGTCGTCGAGATACGCCATCAGCTCGACGAGCTGTTGCGGGAAGTCATCGGGGGACGCCTGCCGGCGATCGCGCTGCAATGCGAACGTCGTCGTTGGATCGGTGCCGGCCGCGCGGCCGATGCCGAGGTCGATGCGGTTGGGGAAGAGGGCAGCGAGCATGCTGAAGGTTTCGGCGACTTTCAGCGGGCTGTAATGCGGCAGCATCACGCCGCCGCTGCCGACGCGAATGCGCTGCGTCGCACACGCAATCGGCGCGATCAGCGCTTCCGGTGCCGCACACGCGAGCGCGGGCGTGCCGTGATGTTCGGCCACCCAGTAGCGGTGATATCCGAGCTGTTCGGCGAGCTGCGCAAGATCGACCGAGTTGCGCAACGCATCCGCTCCGCTGAACCTCTCGGAGATCGGCGCCTGATCGAGAACGCTGAGAACGAGATCAGCCAATCTGCACCGTCAGCATCGAGATCGAACCGCCGTCGACTCCTTCGATCGGATAGCGCACTTCGTCCCCCTCGACCTGCGCGCCTAACACGTAGAGCAGCGGCAGGTAGTGATCGGGTGTCGGTGCGGAGAGCATTGCGTCGCGGCCCAGCGCCTCATAGTCAACCAGTGGACCATGTTCGCCGCGCGCCATCAGCTCGCGCGCGGTCTTCTCGAAACGCACCGCCCAGTCGAACGGCTCCGGCACATGCCGTCCCCACGCGTACGTGTGGAGGTTGTGCACGAGATTGCCGCTGCCGGCGATCATCACTCCTTCGTCGCGCAGCGGCGCGAGTCTGCGGCCAACGTCGTAGTGAAACTCGGCGGGCTGCGTTTCGTCGATGCTGAGCTGCACGATCGGGATGTCGGCCTCGGGGTAGACGTGACACAGCACGGCCCAGGTGCCGTGATCGAATCCCCACTGATCGTCGCGTCCCACCTCGAGCGGCGCGAGCAGTTGCTGTACGCGCGTCGCCAGCTCCGGCGACCCGGGCGCGCCGTACTGCACTTCGTACAACGGCCGCGGAAAGCCGCCGAAATCGTGAATCGTGCGCGGCCGATCCATCGCCGTTACCAGTGTGCCCGGCAGATACCAGTGCGCGGACACGCAGAGGATCGCCTTCGGCCGCGGCAACTCCCGCCCGAGCCGCGCCCACGCTTCCGTGTACTCATTGCTCTGAATGGCATGCATCGGGTTGCCATGGCCGAAGAAGATCGCGGGCATGCGGGAGGGGGGGTGGGTCATACACAAGGTGTACCTGAAGCAGGAGTGGCGAGTGGCGCGTGGCGAGTTGCCAGGGCGGCATCGTCCAGGCGAAACCGCCCTGGCAACTTGCTACTCGCCACTCGCTACGTGGATCCTTTCGGAACCACCCTTGCACCCATCCGCTGCCGAAGGAGTACCAATGCAACAACGCAAACTCGCCGATCTCTCCGTTTCCGCGATGGGACTCGGATGTATGGGGATGTCGGAGTTTTATGGTGACGGGGATGAGTCCCGTTCGATCGCCACCATTCATCGCGCGATCGACCGCGGCGTCACGTTCCTCGACACCGCGGACATGTACGGGCCGTTCACGAATGAGAAGCTGGTCGGCCGGGCGATCCGCGATCGTCGCGACTCGGTGATCGTCGCCACGAAGTTCGGCAACATGCGCGGCGAAGACGGCGCATTCCTCGGCGTGAACGGCCGTCCCGAGTACGTCCGTGCCGCATGCGACGCCTCTCTGCAGCGACTCGGCGTCGACGTCATCGATTTGTATTACCAGCATCGCGTCGATCCGAAGACGCCGATCGAAGAGACGGTCGGCGCGATGGCCGAGCTGGTGCAGGCCGGCAAGGTGCGTCACCTCGGATTGTCGGAAGCGGCGCCCGCGACCGTTCGTCGCGCGCATGCGGTGCATCGCATCACCGCGCTGCAGACCGAGTATTCATTGTGGACGCGCGATCCGGAGGACGAAGTGTTGCCGACGGTGCGCGAGCTCGGCATCGGCTTCGTCGCGTACAGCCCGTTGGGACGTGGATTTCTCACGGGCAGATTTCGTTCGGTCGACGATCTCGCTCCGGATGACTATCGCCGCCGCTCGCCCCGTTTCGCAGGGGAGAACTTTCAGAAGAACCTCGATCTGGTCGAGCGCATCGAGCAGCTCGCGCGCGCTCGCGGCGTGACGCCGTCGCAGCTCGCGCTCGCGTGGGTGCTGCATCGCGGCGACGACATCGTTCCGATTCCCGGAACGAAACATGTGAAGTACCTCGAAGAGAACGCGCGCTCGCTCGACATCACACTGAGCGAAGACGAGCTGCGGCAGATCGATGAGATCGCGCCGCAGGGCGTGGCGGCGGGGGAGCGGTATCCCGACATGAGCACGGTGAATCGGTGAGAGCGCGCAAGGTTCTGTACGGCATCGGCGGCGTGGCCGCGGCGGTGATCGGCGGCGGCGCGGCGATCGGATGGCTGCTCTCCGCGCCGAAGTATCGCGGCGCGAAATCGGATCACTTCGACGGCAAACACTTTCACAACCTCGAGCCGACCACGCACGCCGGCACGCTGGACATGTTCAAGTGGATGGCGACGCGCGACGAAGGTCCGTGGGACGACTGGCGCGAGATCACGCCCGCCACGCCGCGGCGGTGCGTGAACGGGAGCGAAGTGCGTGTGACGATGGTCAATCACGCGACACTCCTCGTGCAGACCGAGGGGTTGAACATTTTGACGGACCCGATCTGGTCGGAGCGGTGCAGTCCCGTGCAGTTCGCAGGACCGAAGCGGCATCACGCGCCCGGCATCCGCTTCGAGGATCTGCCGCCGATCGACGTCGTGATTCTCAGCCACAACCACTACGACCACATGGACGTGCCGACGCTGCAACGCCTGTCGGCGGAACATCGTCCGCGCATTTTCGCGGGGCTCGGCAACGCGGCGTTTCTGCAATCGCAGAACATCGCCAAGGTGACGGAGCTCGACTGGTGGGACACGGTCGTGATCGCGGATGGTGTGCGACTGAACGCCGTCCCCGCGCAGCATTTCTCCTCGCGAGGGTTGGCGGATCGCGATGCGAATCTCTGGTGCGGCTACACCATCGAGACCCCGAACGGCGCGATCTACTTTGCCGGCGACACGGGATGGGGCTCGCATTTCGCGCAGATCAAAGAACGCTTCGGCCGCATCCGCCTCGCACTACTCCCGATCGGCGCCTACCGCCCGGAGTGGTTCATGTGCGCCGTGCACATCTCGCCAAAAGACGCCGTCCGCGCGGCACAGGCGCTCGAAGCCGAGGTCTCGATTCCGATGCACTACGGAACGTTTCACCTGGGCGACGATGGGCAGGATGAGGCGGTGAATGTGTTGCGGGAGGAGATGGGGAAGACGAGGTTCGAAGTTGTGGGGGCGGGGGAGACGTGGGT
>JALYOB010000530.1 GCA_030857085.1 Acidobacteriota bacterium
AGGGTGACACGGGGCACCATCGTGTCATCCGCCGCCCGCTTCTCCGTTACTTCACTCCCGCCGCGTGCGGCGGCGGCACCGGATGTTCCACCGGCTTCTTCGCGATCTGCTCTTTGATGTGAGCAATGGCGCGGTCGAGTTGCGGGTCGCGGCCGGCGAGGAGAGAGGCCGGATCCTGTTCGACTTCGATGTCGGGGACGACACCGCGGCCTTCGATGATCCAGCCGTCTTTCGGTGACCAGGCGCCGTAGTTCGGGATGAAGATCAGTCCTCCGTCGATGAGCGGATAGCCGTTGCCGCTGCCGACTTCGCCGCCCCACGAGCGCGAGCCGACCACCGGCCCGAGCTTCATTCTCTGGAACGCGTCACAGAACTCCTCGGCATTCGAGTAGCTCTGGTCATCGCACATCGCCACGCGGTATCCGGGCGTGGCCCAGGTCGCGCGGGTCCACGATGCGCCGTAGCGCGGCTTGAACCAGGTGTGCGGCCGGTCGGCAATCTGCGCGAGAAGGTTCGCGCTGATCCAGCCGCCGCCGTTGTTGCGCACGTCGAGGATCACGCCGTCCGATTCAGGAATGTCCGGGTAGTACTGTTTCGCGAACTCCTCCATGCCGCGGTCGGACATGTTCGGCATGTGCACGTAGACGATCTTCTCGCCGCCGTGCGTGCGGACGTATTCGCGCCGACCCGCCACCCAGTCGTAATAGCGCAGCCGCGACTCATTGGCCAACGGCCGCACGAGCACCACCCGCACCGGTGCACCCGTGGCGGCGCTGCTGATTCCGATCGGGACGAGGCGGCCTGTCGCGCCGACGAGCATGGACTCGACCGGACGATCGGTGCTGACCGGGCGGCCGTCGATCGTCACGATGAGGTCTCCCGCTTTCACGTTCACGCCGGGAGCGAGGAGCGGCGAGCGGTTTTCGAGATCGTATGGATCGCCCGGAAGAATGCGCGCGATGCGCCACGCCTTGCCGCTCGGGTCGGGCTCAAAGTCTGCGCCGAGGCGGCCGGTAGCCGGTGCGGTCGGATGCGGCATGTCGCCGCCGCCGACGTAGCTGTGGCCGGTGTTGAGCTCCGCGATCAGGTCGCCGAGGATGATGTTCAGTTCGGAGCGATCGCCGATGTTGGCGAGCTGCGCCTGATACTTTTTCTTCGCCGCCGGCCAGTCGGCGCCGCGCATGGCGGGGTCGTAGAAGAAGTCGCGCGCGATGCGCCAGGTCTCGTCGAAGATCTGCTTCCACTCGCCCTGCGGATCGACGGTGAGCAGCACGCGCTCGAGCGGAATCGCATCCGGCTCCTTGAGCGGCGCCGCGTCGCTCGCGCCGACGGAGACGTCCTTCCGATTGCGCACGAGCAGCTTCCTGCCGTCGGCCGAGACGTCGAAGGAAGTCATCTTCTCGACGACGGTTTCGAGCTCCACTTTGCGCGGGTTCTTGAGCGAGAGCGCGCGCAGCTGAAAGCGCGGACGATCGGGTTCGCCGCCTCCGCCGCCCGACTCGGTGTCGATCGCGACCAGCAGACGGTCTTCGACCGCGACGATCGACGCGTAGCGATCGCCCGGCACCGGCACGTCGGCGATGCGATCGGTGATGCCATCGAGATCGACTTTCACCTCGGGCAGCACGTCCTTCTTTGCCGCGTCGGTTTTCTTGTCCGCGTCACTCTTCTTCGTGGCGTCTGCGCTCTTCGCCGCATCGTCTTTCTTCGCTGCGTCGGCGCCGACACCTTCTTCGTCATCGAGTTTGAGGAGCGGCGGCTTCGTGTCGGCAGCGAGCGCGATCACCGACACGCGCGCCGTTTTGTCGAAGCCGAGGGTTTGACTTTGCTGCGACCATGCAGGACGGAGGTCGCGGCGGGAGAGGAAGTAGAGATATTTGCCGGAAGGATCGAACGCCGGCGAATACGAATCCATCGACGGCGAGGTGAGGCGCGTCCGTGTACCGCGCGCGACGTCGTAGAGCCAGACGGTCTGGTACCACGTCGGCTCAGTCAGCACGTACGCGAGCCATTTGCCGTCGGGGCTGAATCGATACGACTCGACGGTGCTGTCGTACGAGCCGCCGCGGTCCGCCTGCGCAACGACCGTGGTCTTGCCGCTGTCGCCATCGACGAGGAGCACGCGCATTTCACGGTCGCTCGTCGCGAGGCGTTTGCCGTCCGGCGACCAGACGATCGGGCCGAGCGGGCCGGTGTGATCCTTCGTGAGCTGGCGAGCCGGCGTGCCGCCGGATGCGGGTGCGAGCCACACCTGCTCTTCGCCGGAACGATCGGAGACGAAGGCGATCCACTTGCCGTCGCGCGACCATGCCGGGTATTGCGCACGCGCACCCGGCGTTGCCTCGACGATGCGCCATGCGCCCTCACCTCCTGCAGGAAGGGAGACGATCTGGCCGCGCGCTTCGATGAGCACGCGCTTGCCTGTGGGACCGATGGCCGCGCGTTGCAGATTCTCTTTCGCCGCGAGCTGGCGCGGGCGGGCGTGGATGCGATCGGAGGTGAGCTGCACGGAGAGTTGCCGTACCGCGTTGCTGGCCGGATCGTAGATTCCGAGGCCGTTGCCGTGCTCGAAGACCACCCGCCGTCCGTCCGAGGAGGGATAGAGAAGATCAAAGTCGGTGAAGTTCGTCACCGCCGTCGCCTGACCGCTGGCGGCGTCGACGCGATAAAGATTCGAGGTGCCGGTGCGATCGGAGGCGATGAACAGCTCGTTGCCGATCCAGACGGGCGTCGTCTCGATCGACGATTCATTCGTGATGCGGCGAAACGATTTCGTGGCCAGATCAGCGAGCCACACGTCATCGGCCTGACCGCCGCGATAGCGTTTCCAGTGCTGCCATTCGGCGCTGATGGGAACGAACGCCACGCGCTGTCCGCTCGCATCGACGGCCGCATGTTCGGCACGCGGCACCGGCAGCAGCTTCGGCAGACCGCCCGTCGCGGCGATGCTCCAGAGGCGGTTGTGCCACTCGCCGTTGAGGCGTCCGGAGCGGAAGGTGATCTCTTTTCCGTCCGCGCTCCAGCCGACCGGGCGCACGTCGCGATCGTTGTCCCACGTCAGCCGCTGCGGCACGCCGCCCGCGGTGTCGATCACGTAGAGATCGGGGCCGCCGTCGTATTCACCGACGAATGCGATGCGCGATCCGTCGGGCGAAAAGCGGGGACTGGTCTCGGTTCCTTCGTGGGTCGTGAGCCGCCGCGCCTGTCCGTTCGCCAGCGGCGCGATCCAGATGTCGCCTTCTGCAGTGAAGGCGATCGTGTCTCCATGAATGGCCGGACGCCGCAGAAACGGCTCCGCAGCTTGCGCAGAAAACGTCAGAAAAAGCAGCAGCAACGCCAGTTTTGAACGCATGCCGCGGAGTATACGAGGGAGGAGCGGAAGTGCGCGTCGCGGAGGTTGGGCCGCCCCTCACCCGGCGCTTCGCGCCACCCTCTCCCCGCAAGCGGGGCGAGGGGCAACGGAGAGGGAGGCGCTTGGCAGGTAGCCCTTCTCCCCGCGCGGGCGGGGAGAAGGTGACCGAAGGGCGGATGAGGGGCCGCTATAGGACAGCAGTTAAAGCGGCGACTGGCGTCGTCGCACTCCAAACTACCGCGATCAGCACCGGCGTGGCCCCTCACCCCCGCTTCGCGCC
>JALYOB010000531.1 GCA_030857085.1 Acidobacteriota bacterium
GGGCAGGAGCACAAGGAGACGATCGCCACCGGCACGCGCGCCGCCGTCACGGGCGGCTACACCGCGGTCTGCGCGATGGCGAACACCGTTCCGCCGAACGACGAGCGCGCGGTGACGGAAATGGTCCTGGCCGAGGCCAGGCGCAACGGCATGTGCCGCGTCTATCCCATCGGCGCGGTGAGCAAGGGGCTCAAAGGGGAAGAGCTCGCGGAGCTCGCCGATCTGCACGCCGCCGGCTGCGTCGCCGTCAGCGACGACGGGAAGCCGGTGTGGAACGCGCAGCTGATGCGGCGCGCGCTCGAGTACTGCTCGATGCTCGGCATGCCTCTGGTCGCGCACGAAGAAGACGCGAATCTCGCCGACAGCGGCGTCATGCACGAGGGCTACTACTCCACGCTCCTCGGCATGCGCGGCATTCCTGCAGCATCCGAAGAGACGCTCGTCGCGCGCGACGTGATCCTCGCGCGTCTCACCGGCGCGCACGTGCACATTGCCCATCTGTCGACCGCCGGCGCGATCGACGCGGTGCGCCGCGCACGCGCGGAAGGCGTACGCGTGACCTGCGAAGTCACGCCGCATCACATCGCGCTGGGCGACGACGCGCTGCAGTCGTTCTCGACCAATCTCAAAATGAACCCGCCGCTGCGCAGCGAAGCGCATCGTCGCGCGATTCTCGAAGGCATCGCCGACGGCACCGTGGACGTGATCGCCACCGATCACGCGCCGCACGACTTTGACGAAAAGAACGTCGAGTTCGATCTCGCGCCGTTCGGCATCATCGGCCTCGAGACCGCGTTCGCGGTCTGCTACGAGCATCTCGTGCGTGAGAAGGTGATCGGCCTCGCGCGCCTCGTCGATCTGATGTCGTGCGCCCCCGCACGCATCTTCCATCTCCCCGGCGGCACGCTCGCCGAAGGCAGTCTCGGCGACGTGACGCTGCTCGATCTCGACGCCACGTACGACGTCACACGCTCGTTCGTCTCGAAAGCCTCGAACTCACCATTCATCGGCGCGCGACTCACCGGCCGCGTCGTTGCTACAGTCGTCGGCGGCGAGCTTCGTCACGACATCCGCGTGCAGACGGCGGAGCCGAAGAAGACCGGACGAAGGAAGCGATGAGCGACGCGAAGACCAAGCGGGTGGTGATCGTCGACGACTCCGCGTCGTATTGCGACCTCTGGTCGAACTTCATGCTCGATCGCTATCCCGAGACGGCGCGAGTGGAAACGTACAGCCATCCGTACGACGCGCTGCCGAAGATTGACGACTCGATCGACCTCCTCATCGTCGACCTCGAAATGCCGGGCATGGATGGGAAAAAGTTCGTCGACTACGCCCGCGCCAAAGGCCTCTCCCCCCGCCGCATTGTCGTCACCTCCTCCCACTCCTCGGACGAACTCCACCAACGCTTCCGCATCGGAGAAACGATCGCCGTGATCAACAAGACCGAGGCGAAACAGCAGGAGGCGTTTTTGATGATTCTGGATTCGATCATGAGAAGGTGAATGGTTGTCCGTTCTCCGTTGTCCGTTGCGGGTCAGCAACGCCTCACAATGAACGGACAACGGACAACGGAGAACCTCCTCACGACACCGCCTCTATAATCCGCAACGTGACGGTCGCTCCCGAACCACAACCCGCGCAGACACAAGCGCCTGCATTCACCCTCAACGACCTGCTCGTGTACATGGCCAAGCAGCAGGCGTCGGATCTTCATTTGAAGCCGATGCGGCCGCCGCTCGTACGCGTGCAGGGGAAGCTGATTCCGATCAAGACCGAGCCGCTCAAGCCGGCGGATCTCGAGAAGATGCTGCTGCCGATTCTCAATCGGGCGCAGCGCGAAAAGTTTGACACCGTGCAGTCGGTCGACTTTGGCTACGGCGTTCCGGGTGTTGCGCGGTTTCGCGCGAATCTCTATCTGCAGCGCGGCACGGTCGGCGCCGTGTTTCGCCGCATTCCGATTCAGATTCAGTCGCTCGACGCGCTCGAGTTGCCGCTCGCCGTGCGCGATCTCACGCAGATTCCGGATGGCCTCGTGCTCGTCACCGGACCTACGGGCTCCGGCAAGTCGACCACGCTCGCGGCGATGATTCTCGACATCGCGGAGAACGAGCCGCTGCATGTCGTCACGATCGAAGATCCGATCGAGTTTCTGTTTCAGGACAAGATCGCCGCGATCTCACAGCGCGAAGTCGGCACCGACACGCCGACTTTTCGCGAGGCGCTGCGCAACGCGATGCGGCAGGATCCCGACGTCATCATGGTCGGCGAGATGCGCGACGTGGAGACGATCCAGACCGTTCTCACTGCAGCGGAAACAGGGCACCTCGTCTTCTCGACCCTGCACACCAACAACGCCGCGCAGACGCTCGACCGCATCATTGACGCGTTCCCTCCCGAGCAGCACAAACAGATTCGCGCACAGCTCGCGCTCGTGCTGCGCGGCATCATCTCCCTCAAGCTCGTCAAGACGCTCGACGGCAAACTGACGGCCGTCGTCGAGATCCTCAAGAACAGCCCGCGCATCGCGAAGCTGATCGAAGAGGGGAACACCAAAGACATCCACGACGAGGTCGAGAATTCGGTCGGCCTCTATCGCATGCAGTCGATGAATCAGTCGCTCGTCGCGCTGCTCGTGCACCGAAAGATCAGCTACCAGGAAGCGCTCGCGCTCTCGAGCGACCCCGACGACCTGTCGCTGAAAATCCGCAAGCTCTTCCCGCAGATCGAAGAGCGCGTCCGCCAGGGAGGAGACATGTCCCCGAGTTACTCCGATTTTTCGCAGATCACCGAGCTGATGGACATCAAGCGCCTGTACGAAGAGCAGGAAGTGCAATGGCGCCAGCGGCTCTCCGACAAAGACGAAGAGATCGAAAACCTTCGGCACGACGTCGACTATCTGCGCGCGCAGCAGATGCAGACGCAGGGCGGCGACCGCCAGAAGGATGAAGAAATCACCCGTCTGCGTTCTGAGACCGAACGCCTCCGCGCCGACGCCCAGGCCAAGATCGCGCAGCTGCAGGAGCGGATCAAGGAGCTGAATCAGCGGCTGATGGCAGCCTCGCCGGTCAAGCGGTGAATTCCATTGCGGTGTTGCGGGTTACGCCACCAGCAACATGTCTACGAAGCCGACCAAGCAACTCGACACCTTCCCCAACCCCAACCCGCAGCGCGACTACGAGATCGCGTTCGAGGCGCCGGAGTTCACCTGTCTCTGCCCGATGACCGGGCAGCCCGATTTCGCCACCATCCGCATCCGCTACGTGCCGGACGACAAATGCGTCGAGCTCAAGTCGCTCAAGCTCTACCTCTGGTCCTTCCGCGATGAAGGGGCGTTCCACGAGGCGGTGACGAACCGCATCGCCGACGATCTCATCGGCGTGCTGCGTCCGCGCTATCTCATGGTGGAAGGCGACTTTTACGTGCGCGGCGGCATCTCCACGAAAGTGAAAGTCGAGCACCGCAAGGCGGCTTAGCTACGTGCCTCCGGCCGCGCGATGACAAACGCGGCGAGGTGCGAGAGGAGCAGCCATCCTGCGACGGTGAAGAGCGCGGCGAGCACTCCTGCGACGATGATCCGTTCGCGCCGCGTCATCGATTCACCCGCGGCGCATCCGCCACTGCTCGTCGA
>JALYOB010000113.1:0-4608 GCA_030857085.1 Acidobacteriota bacterium
CCCCCCCCCCCCCCCCCCCCCGCCGGAGGCCCCCCGTCGTCTCTCTCCCGACTACGGCGCGTTCACGAAGCGGCGCATGTCGACGTTCGCGATCATGCCGATCATCATGAAAAACATCATCGTCGACGAGCCGCCGTAGGAGATCAGCGGCAGCGGGATACCGGTCGTCGGGAGGATGCCGATCTGCATCGAAACGTTGATGAGAACGTGGAACACCACGAAGGCGATCGAGCAGATCACGAGGAACGTGCCTCCTCGATCGCGGGCATGCTTTGCGATCGTCAGCGCCTGAATCACGAGATACAGATACAGCGCGAGCACGACCACGACGCCGACGAAGCCCCACTCCTCACCGAGCACCGAGAAAATAAAGTCCGTGTGATGCTCGGGGACGAAGCCGAACTTGCCCTGCGTGCCGTGGCCGAAGCCCTTGCCGTGAATGCCGCCTGAGCCGATCGCGATCTTCGCCTGTGTGACCTGATAGCCCGAGCCGAGCGGGTCGCGTTCGGGATTGAGGAAGATCATCACGCGTTCCTTCTGATACGGCTTGAGGAACACGGCCCAGCCGAGAGGGAGCGCGATTGCGGCGGCGAGAATCATTGCCACCCAGACGCGCGGACGAATACCGCCGAAAAACATCGCCACCGCGATGAGAGGGAAGAACGACGCGGCCGTACCAAAGTCCGGCTGCACGATGATCAGGCCGACCGGCACGCCGATGATCGCCATTGCCGTAATGAACGAACGGACGTCGAGGTACGCGCGATCCGTCGAATCAAAAAAGCGCGCGAGCATCAGCGCCGTGAACACCTTCATGAACTCCGACGGCTGAAACTGAAAGCCGCCGATTCGGATCCAGGACTTCACGTTCGCCGTGAGCTGTCCCCAGGCCAGGAGGTAAATCAGCAAGACGATGCCGATGCCGTAGAGGATCGGCGCGACGTCGAACAGCACGTGATAGTCGACCGACAGAATCGCGATCACGAGTGCGAGGCCGATGGCGACCCACAGCATCTGCTTCTTGAACGTGCCGAGGCCCGGCTCGCTGAAGTAAGTGGCGCTGTAGACCAGCATGCAGCCGATCGTCGCGAGCACGATCGCCGTGCCAATGAAATTGAGATCGACGCGCGGAGTACGTCCGGTCGGAAAAATCATCGTGTCGACGGGAGAGGCAGTTCGCCTTCCCGGATCTGCTCCAGAGTTTCAGGATTGCTCAGGTCGAGGCGCGCGCCATTGACCGTGTCGCGGAAACGCGCTTCGTAAATCATCTTGGCGAGCGGCGCCGCGTCGGTGCCGCCGTGACCGCCGTGCTCGACGAAGACGACCACGACGAGCTGCGGATTATTGAGGGGTGCGAACGATGCGAACCATGCGTGGTCGCGGTAGCGGAAGGGGAGCGCTTCTGCCTTCACGCGGCCGCCGTATCCGATGACCTGCACCGAACCGGTTTTGCCCGAGACGTCGAGACCTTCGACGCGCGCGGCGCCGCCGGTGCCGCCTTCTTCGTTGACCACTTCCCACATGCCGTCACGCACGGCCTTGAGCGCGTTCGGCGAGAGCTTCACCTCGTGCAGCACGCGGCTGGGAACGCGGAAGCGGCGATACGAGCCGTCCTTCTGCACGCGATCGACGTAGCGGACGACGTGCGGCTGGAAAACCTTGCCGCCGTTTGCGACCGCGGCGGCCATGTTTGCGACCTGCAGCGGCGTCACGATGAGCGGACCCTGGCCGATGGCGACGGAAATCGTTTCCGACGGATACCACTTGCGATGCTGCTTGTCGCGCGCCCATGCGACCGACGGCACGAGCCCGGCGCGTTCGCCGTCGAGATCGACGTGCGAGATCTCGCCGAACGTCAGCTGGTGCGCGTAGTCGTTGATCTTGTCGACGCCGAGGCGCTGGCCGGTGTTGTAGTAGTAGATGTCGCAGGAGACCTTGAGCGCGCGGCGGACGTCGACCGAGCCATGTCCTTCCGGCCGCCAGCAGCGGAACCTGCGGCCGCCAAAAACGCCGCTGCCGCCGCAACTGAAGTTTGTGTCGGGATTGACGACGCCGTCCGAGAGACCGGCGATCGACATGACCACCTTGAAGACCGAGCCGGGGGAGTAGAGCCCCTGGATCGCGCGATTCAGCTCGATCTTGAACGGGTTGCTCGTGATCGTCTTGTAAACCTCGGGGGTGAAGCGCTTCGAGTAGACGTTCGGATTGAACGCGGGCGAGCTGACCATCGCCAGCACTTCGCCGTTGCGCGGGTCGAGCGCGACGGCCGCGCCGACCATTTCGTTCTCGATGAAATACTGCTCCGCGCGGCGCTGCAGCTCGAAGTCGAGCGTGAGATAGATGTTGTCGCCCGGCACCGGCGTCTGGCGCGCCGGCTGGTATTCGCTGAGGCGGCGGCCGTCGGCGTCGTACTCCCAGAACTCCGCGCCGTCTTTGCCGCGCAGGTACTGGTCGTACATCAGCTCGACGCCGCGCTTGCCGATCAGGTCACCCTGCTCGAGGCCCTGCCGCTGGGCGAGCTCCTTTTCGTTCACCTCGCCGATGAAGCCCATGACGTGCGCGGCCATCGTGCCGTACGGATAGTTGCGGCGCTGCACGGGGACGACGTTCACTTCCGGGAAGGCGATCGACTGCGCCTGGATGCGCGCGACCTGCGGCATCGTCAGCTCTTCGGCCATGATGAACGGCTGATTGGCTGAACGTTTTGCCGATTCCTTGTCCCAGCGTGCGGTGACTTCCGGTACCGGCATCGCGAGCACCTGCGAGAGGAACTGCTCGAGTTTCTGCCGGCGATGCGGGTCAGCCTTCCGGAGCGGCTTCATGACCACGCGATCGATCTGCAGCGTGTACGCGGGCTGGTTGTCCGCGAGAATTTTGCCGCTGCGGTCCATGATCAGGCCGCGTTTTGCCGGGATCTCGATCTGCCGCAGCGCGTTCGCCTCGGAGAGGCCGCGGTACTTTTCCGCCTGCACTCCCTGCACGAACCAGAACGATCCGGCGAGGAAGACGAAAGCGGCAACGATCGCCCAGAGAATGGCGTTGATGCGGAATTGAAGGAACTTTTGGTCGTCGCGGTATACGCGCATAGGAACTTACCTTTGCGGATGAGCTGCTTGCGAAACTCGCACCGCCGCGCGCGAGCGGAAAACGGCCGCGGGAAACGAAGGCGTCACGACCATGCGGTCGGACGCCGCGTTGCCTCGATCGGTTCCTCGCGGAGGAAGAGCGTCAACAACTGATAGACCAGCATGCCGAACAGCAGCGTGAAGATCGTCTTGACGAGCAGCGCCTGCTCGAACATCTCGATGCGTTGTTTGACGAGGATGTTCACGAGCACGTAGATCACCAGCTCGTTGAGGATCACCGCGCCGCCGAGACACGCGCCGAATGCGAGCGTGCCGCGCAGCGCGAGCCGCGAGTTGATGTACGCGATCACATACGCGCAGACGGTCAGCGAAAACGCGTGCAATCCGAACATCGCATTCGAGAAGGCGTCCTGCACGAATCCGGCGAGCACGCCCGCGCAGATCGCGCCGAGGATGTTGCCGCCCATCGAGTAGTAGACGACCAGAATGACGTACGGATTGAAGAACGCGAGCGCGTTCGGATAGAAGCTGTCGAGAAGCGAATGCAGCGTGAGCGCGATCAGAAGGCCGATCGCAAAACGTAACCACCTCAAGGCGTATACCTCATGACAGCCGGCGCGATTTTGCGGGTGTGGATGACGATCACTTCCTCGATCGCGCCGAAGTCGACCGACGGCCGGACCGAGATCGTTTTGAAGAGGGACTGCCCCGGTTCGGCGCGGACGACGGTGCCGACCGGAATGCCGCGGGGATAGATGCCGTCGATGCCGGCGGTGAGCACGCGGTCGCCCGGCTGCACGTCCGCGAGCGCGGGGATGTCGAACATCTGAATCGCGCTGCCGCCGCTGCCGCGCACGACGCCCTGACGGCGGGTGCGCTCGACGAGAGCGCCGATCGAGCAGTTGTTGTCGGTGACGAGCTGCACTTTCGCGAGATCGTTCGTCGTCAGAACGACGCGGCCGACGAGGCCGTTCGCGTTCGCGACGACGTCATTGACCTGCACGCCGTCCGCCGCGCCGCGATCGATGATGATCGATTTGAAGCGTCCCGCCGTGTCGAGCATGATCGTCTGCGCCATCGACGTCTGCATGTCGAACTGCTCGGCATACGACAGAAGGCTGCGCAGTCGCTTGAGATCTCCCTCCGACTGGCGGAGCTTGAGATTCTCGGTGGTGAGCGAGGCGACCTTGCGGCGCAGGTCGACGTTCTCGTTCACGGCGCGGCGCATGTCGAGATATCCGTAATGGATGTCCTGCGCAGTGCCGCCGATCCAGTTCACGAACTTCGGGATCGGCGAGAAGATCGTCATGACGGTGCGCTCGAACATCGTGCGCGTCTCGCCGAGGTAGCGCGTCTGATGGCTGAAACTCATCAGGACGAACAGCAGCGAGAGAACGACGATGAACAGGAGCGTCGGGCGGCGAGGGATTACGTCTGTTGGGACTGCCATTGCCGGTCCGTTGCTTCAGCAGGTTTTGGGCCAGAGAACCGTGTTGTCGGTTGTCGGTGATCGGTTCCAGGT